>SLLW01000017.1 GCA_007133875.1 Balneolales bacterium
ATTGAATGGTTTCGGATCATTGGGAGTCAGACCCTCCGGGATATTGCAGAATCCGGTATAACAACGGTAGATAGGGGAACATCCGCCATAGAAAGCAACGGTTTTTTCTATTAAAAAAAAACGATATCATAAACGCAGTCTATATCCATTGTAATCATCATGTTACATGTATGTATTCCAATCAATTTTTTCTCCTGTAAATCACTAAATAAAAATCTATATGAAATTATCTGTCACTACAATGGTACTGTTGATGTTTGCTCTCATCAGTACGCAAAATACTGAAGCTCAGGAACTTCCATCCAGCGGCGACCGGACTTTCGAAATCACGGTAAGTCCATTCAGCGGATCTCCGGTATCATTCACCAATTTTCGGCTTCGCCAGTTCCAGAGCGCGGATAATGCACTGCGTCTGCGTGCCAATATGTCCTATACCAGCGAGCGAATGGACGATGATAACCGCGACTCGCAATTTTCACTCCTTTTGGCTCCCGGTATGGAGTGGCACGCTTTTCAGCAGGACCGGATCTCCATCTTTTATGGTGTGGAATTACCGATCAACTACCTCACATCGCGCGAGCATAGAGAAGATTACACAAACAAAAACACGAACGGCAATGAACATTTCGGGATCGGTCTGAACGGACTGGTTGGCATGGATGTTCACTTTTTGCAACGGCTTTACGCAGGTTTTGAAGTGAGTTACGGATTTGCTTACAGAAGTTATCTTGATGGTGAGTATATGGATCAGGATTTCGACAATGACTCCAGCGAGTTCGTTCTCTCGAGTTCTGCTGTTTCGCAATTCCGGTTTGGTTTCCGGTTCTGATAAGCCCGATAGCACTATCTTATCCAGGCGGAACTGTGAAACAGAATAAACTTATTTCGTCTGGTAAACGTATTAAGAAGTACGTTGAAAAGCCTCTGCAATCAGCAGGGGTTTTTTTTTGCTCTTTTGTTCCGCAGTATATTGACACGTTTTCCGAATGTGTTCCGACGCAATTTTTGGGAAACTGCTGCGTGAACCTGTATAAAACGGATAATCCGCTCTCTTGGAAGTTAATAACCGATCTGCATTTGGCACCCAGCCGCTAGGACGACTGCTTCGCAAGCAGGCGCTGCCCGCTTCGGCGGGCATCCTCGTTATGTCGATCTACGGGATTATCGATACCATTTTTGTCGGCCTGTGGGTGGGGGCACTGGGCATCGGTGCGATTACCGTTGTGCTTCCGATCACTTTTCTGATTGCGAGTATCGGTATGGCCATCGGTATCGGAGGGGCTTCCATGATCTCACGTGCGTTCGGGGAGGGAGATGATGAAAAGGCGTATCGCACTTTCGGCAACCAGGTGGGCATGACCCTCACCCTGGGGATAACATTTGTTATTGCCGGCTTTCTCTTCATGGAGCAGATTCTGAGTCTCTATGGCGGACGTGGTGACCTTAAGGAGACGGCAGAGACCTACTTCGGCATTGTGCTGCTCGGTGTACCTTTTCTCGCATTCGCGATGATGAGCAACAATGTGATCCGTGCGGAGGGCTATCCCCGTATCGCCATGCTGGTCATACTCATACCCGCCGTGGTGAACATCATTCTCGATCCGGTTTTTATTGTTTATCTGGATATGGGCATTGCCGGTGCAGCCTGGGCAACCACGATATCATATCTTTGCAGCGCCACCTTTTCCTCCTGGTTTTTCCTGCGAGGAACGTCACAAATGAAGATCGCAACCAGGTATCTGAAACCTGACGGACCGATTATTCGTGAGATATCATCTTTGGGAGCCGTCACTTTTGCACGTCAGGGTACCATCAGCATCCTCTCCATCGTCTTGAATAACTCCCTTTTTGTCTACGGTGGTGAGATGGGGTTATCCATATATGGTATCATAAGCCGGTTGATGATGTTTGCGAATTTTCCGGTCATCGGTATTACCCAGGGATTTCTGCCGATATGCGGGTATAATTACGGGGCACAATTGATGGACCGGGTCAGGAAACTGATAAAGCTGTCGATGTTGTCGGCCACACTGGTATCGCTTGGAATATTTACGGTCATCATGATCTTTGCCCCGCAGATCATTACCATATTTACAAATGACCAGGAGCTGATTGATCATACCGTGCCCGCGCTGCGCTGGGTTTTCCTGGCACTTCCGCTGCTGGGGATCAGCCTTTTGGGCAGCGCTTACTTCCAGGCAATCGGAAAAGCGCGGCCGGCACTCTTTCTGGCCCTGTCGAAGCAGGGGTTCCTGCTAATTCCACTGGTATTTCTGCTACCGATTTTTTTTGGCCTCAATGGAATCTGGTACGCTTTTCCACTGGCTGATGTGGGCGCTGCAATGATCACGCTCATTTTTTTTAAATATCGCTATAAATTTCATGATAGCGAAGAGACGCGAAAGCGTGTAGGTGATGACGGACTTTACCGCCTTGAACCGCTGGATGAGTAAGCACGTGAGCTCGAACCGTTTCGTCGGCTTTTACCGGATTTGGTATGTGCACCGTTGCGGTTGTTATCGCGGCTGTTCGGTTTCGGGCTGCCGTTTCGGCTATTGTTGCCGTTCTGGTGCTTGCGGGGCTGCCGTTTCTGCTGTTTCGGTGGCTCCGGCGGATTGTGATCAACCAGTGGGAAATCATGTCCTGCGACAACAGGAATTTTCTTTCCTATCAGTTTCTCTATATCACGCAGATATGCTTTTTCCTGGGCATCACAAAAGGACAATGCCGTTCCGTCGGCACCGGCCCTGCCGGTGCGGCCAATTCGGTGGACATACGTCTCCGGAATATTCGGCATTTCATAGTTGATCACATACTGGAGCTCGTCCACATCAATGCCGCGCGCGGCAATATCAGTGGCTACAAGTACCCGGGTGATCTGATCCTTGAAATTGCCAAGCGCTTGCTGGCGGGCACTCTGGGACTTGTTTCCGTGAATGGCTTCAGCTTCGATATTGTTGCTTCGCAGTATTTTCACCACTTTATTCGCCCCGTGTTTGGTGCGGGTGAAAACCAGGGCCGATCTGATATCCGCATCCTGAAGAACATCTA
>SLLW01000037.1 GCA_007133875.1 Balneolales bacterium
TCAAAAGCGGAAAAGCAAAAAATCACCATTTCCACAGAGAAAAAGGATGACCGCAACCTCGGTGAATCTTCGGAGAAGATCGGTGACATCGCATCTGAGACCCTTGCCAATATTTATGAAAAACAGGAGCGATACGAAGAGGCCCTTCGTACCCTGGAAGTGCTTTGTCAGGTGAAACCACAAAAAGAGGCCCAATACAAAACGCAGATTGACCGCATCAAAAAATTGATGGAAAAGATCGATGCCTGATCACAATTGAGTCACAAAAGCGTTGTTCTGTTTTTCAAAGCCGATCGTGGTATGCGTCCCGTGTCCGGGCCACACAGTTGTATCGTCCGGAAGAGTGTAAAGCTGTTTTAAAATACTCTGCTCAAGCTGATCATAATCCCCGCCATAAAGATCGGTACGCCCGATACTTCCTGCAAAAAGGGCATCCCCGACAATAACCCAATTCTCTGTTTTGCGATAGAAAGCGAGGTGTCCGGGAGAATGCCCCGGAGTATTGCGTGTATCGTATTGAAATGAACCAATCTGCAGTGTGGACGAAGCATCAATAAAAAAGGGGTCCACTTCAATGGGTTCGGCCTTGAAACCAAACATCATCGCCTGTTGCGGATACTGCTCAATAAAAATATAACTGTCCCGGTGCATGTAAACGGGAACCTGGAAGAGCTGCATGGCCCGCTGCAACCCCATGATGTGATCAACATGCGCATGCGTGAGAACAATCGCTTCGATGCTCAGATCATGTTCCTTAAGTTTTCGCAATAACAGATCCCATTCGCTGTCATTTGAGAATCCGGGATCAAACAGGTGTGCTTTTTTGTTATCATGAATCAAATAGGCGTTTTCCTGAAACGGATTGAGCCCTTCATATTTTTCAAGGTGTAATTGCATAGTTTGGCTTGCTCTTTTTTGTGCGATGATGCTTTTCCAACCATAATCCTGCAAGATAATTATTTATTCGAACGATGTGCACTATTTCCTATCTGCCAACCGGTCCCGGGTCATTTCTGCTCGCATCCAACCGGGATGAACACCGAGCCAGAAAAGAGGCCCAACCACCGGTGGAACACAAGACCCGTATCGGCCGGGCGTTGTGGCCAATTGACGGAGAAGCGGGTGGGACCTGGATCGCTCTGACGGATTTTGGAATTGCCTATACGCTGATGAATGACTATCAGGGGAACTGGCAGTCGGATGGCGAGACGGTAAGCCGTGGCACCATCATCCCGGAAATCATCGATTGTACATCAGAAGATGAAGTGACAAGACGCCTTGAGAGGTTGCATGATCTCCGGTTCCGGCCCTTCCGTCTTCTGATGGCATCGGCTTCCGGAGTCAGCTTGTGGCATTTTGACGGATCGGGCCTGAATAAAAGCGATCAGGGGCAGGGTGCCGGATTGTGGGTATCGGCCGGCGGGGAGGAATCCCGTATCTACAAGGCGCGAAGTAAGGTGTTTGAACAGATTTTGCGTGAAACGTACAGTGATGAACTGTCCAGGGTCAAAGCGTTGCACACCTGGCAGGAGTCCGGGCCGGGGGCATTTTCGTTTCAGCTGGAGCGTGATGATGTTCAGGTTCAAACGGTTTCTGCAACCATTGCCGAGTATCGCGCCGGTGGAAAGGCCGGAATGCACTATATGAACGGCCTCCCCTCCCGCCAAAAAAAATGGCAGACCCGTACGTTGTAATCGTACCAATCTGCCATTGAAAATCAATGAAAACCGGAAGGAGTTCCTTCTGATTTAATCAACCAAGCAGGAGTTTATGCTTTATTCGTTACTTCTTGCCGTAACGACGCTTGAACTGGTCTACCCGTCCGGCAGCGGACATCATTTTCTGGCTGCCGATGTAGAACGGATGGTTTTTCGAATCGACTTCCGCTTTGTATACACCATCTTTGGCCTTCATGGTGCTGCGTGTAACGATCTCTGATCCGTCGCTCAGTACGACTTTTACTTCGTTATATTCGGGATGAATGCCTTTTTTCATGTGCTTTTGTCTGTTCAGATACTCACAATTATTTATTTACCATCTAGAACAGTTAATATATCACTTTTATCACGTCTGTTCAAGCCGAAAAGCGATCCACGCTCCTTCACCGGCCAAGCGGCCGGGTCAGGGCTTTAGCCTTTAACCAGGTCTCCTCCCACTCTTCGCCGGGATCGGAATCGGCTGTAATTGCGCCGCCAACGGAGTAGTATAGACGGTTTTGTTTCATGATCGCGGTCCGGATCACCACATTGAAATCAAAATTGCCGTCGGGGGTAAAATACCCAATGGCTCCGGAGTAGATTCCTCTCCGGTACGATTCCAGCTCCTCGATGATCTCCATCGTTCGGACTTTCGGGGCACCGGTCATGGATCCCATCGGAAAGCAGGCTTTGATCATATCCACCGGGGTAATACCGCTTGCCGGTTTGGCTGTTATGGTGGACACGAGCTGATGAACCGTGGAAAAGGTCTGCACCTCAAGCAGAGACTCGGTACGGACGCTGCCCGTTTTTGCGATCCGGCCCAGGTCGTGCCGAACCAGGTCGACGATCATGACATTTTCAGCACGGTTTTTCTCTTTTCCAAGGATCTCCGTGACAATCCGTTCATCTTCCTCCTCGCTGCTGCCACGCGGGGATGTGCCTTTAATGGGCTGAGAGCGGACTTTACCATCGCGGTACTGCAGAAAACGCTCCGGTGAAGCACAGCAGATCGCGACATCGTCATAATGGATCCAGGCTCCAAATGGAACCGGGCCCGATTCCCGCATAGCCTCAAACAGATCAAGGGAATCTCCCCGGCACCCGGTTTGAAGCTGATGCGTAAGATTCACTTCATAGGTTTCTCCTTCGGTGATCCATTGTTTGATGCGGAGAACCTTTTCGCGATAGGATTCCCATCCATCGCCGGATACCAGCGGACCGATAGCCAAGGGTTGTTTCTCCGTAGTCTCGTCAAGAATGCCCTGCAGTACTTCGTTTGCACAAGCGGATTCCATTCTGGTGGATGCACCTTCAAACTCCGGTTGCTCTGTGGCGA
>SLLW01000395.1 GCA_007133875.1 Balneolales bacterium
CGTTGAAATTCCAGACCGCCTGGTAATTTGAAACCTGAAGATAACGGTTCAAACGGGAACCGAAATGAACTCAGGAGTCAATTTGTGTCCTCAAAGCTTTTCGTTTTTTCGAGTAGGCTTCTTTCCACTCATTTCGAATCTTGGTGGATTCCTTCAGCGATGTGCACGCCATCATTCTTTCGGCAAGTTTTTCGGCCTCCTCGCGATTATGCAGCCGGATCGCCTGTTTTACCCGCGGGATGAGACGTGGTGTCATGCTCAATTCCATTACGCCCATACCCAAAAGCACAAGAGCGGCAAACGGATCAGACGAAAGCTCCCCACAAACCGAAACAGGGACATCAAACTCCTTGCCTGCCGATACCGTCATGGCAATAAGTCCGAGTACCGCCGGATGCATAGGCTGATACAGAGAGGAAACCAGGTTATTGCCCCGGTCGACAGCCAGCGTATACTGAGTCAGATCATTGGTTCCAATGCTGAAAAAATCCGAATGTTTGGCAAAAAGACGAACCTGAATCGCCACACTCGGCACTTCCACCATTACCCCAATTTTAATGGAATTGTCGACCGGCACCCCTTTACTGCTGAGTCGCTCCTGAGTCTTCACCAGTTCTTCTTTAACTTCCAGAAACTCATCCAGATTGGAAATCATGGGTACCAGAATGCGCGTCCGCCCCGGATACTGGCCGGCCACCCGGCATATCGCTTCCAATTGACTCCGCAGCAGCTCCCGCCGTCCCAAAAGGATCCGGATTCCCCGCCACCCGAGAAAGGGATTGGCTTCTTTGGTTTTGATATCCATCACCTTGTCACCACCCACATCCAGCAGCCGAATCGTAACCGGCGCACTTCCACTGCCCGAAAAAGCGGTCTGACAAAAGTCCTCCTGCCGCTTCCGGTCCATGGTAACCGGACCCGAGTTCATCAACAGGGTATCGGTCCGCAGCAGTCCGATACCTTCGGCGCGATACTTTTCAATATTGAGCACTTCATCTTCAAAATCGATATTAGCCTGAAGGGATACTTTATGTCCATCCTCTGTTTCAGCCGGCTTATCCACCACATGCCGAAGTTCCTTCTCCTCCTCTTTGTGCCGTTTTATCGCACGGGTATACAACACTGCCTTCTCATCATCCGGACGCAAAATCACGTTCTGTCCATACCCGTCCAGAATCACGGTATCGCCCTCCCGGGCCTGACGTGTTATATCCTTGGTGTCGATGATCATGGGTATGCCCATGGCATTGGCAATAATCGATGCGTGGGAGGTAAGTCCGCCGGTGTTGCACACAATTCCCTGCACTCCATTTCGTGCAAAGGTAACCACTTCAAGCGGAGAGACATCATCGGTCACCATGATGGCATCATTACCAAAACTGGCGATGACAGCAAGCTGCTGGATATTGCGCACCATTCTGTCACGTACATCCCTCAGGTCGGACAGCCGCGTAACCAGAAACGATTTATCGGTCGATTTGATCAGATCGATATACTTTTGAAACGCATCATAGACCGCTTTCTCAGCACGGGAAAAGTGATTACTGATCAGCTCCTCGACCGTGGCGATCAGGTCGGGATCCTTCAGAATCTCGGACTGTGCCTTCAGAATATCCCGTGTTTGCGAATCCTCATTCATATCCGCAAAGTCGGTCAGCCGTTCCACTTCGCTGCCGACGCGATGCCGGGCCTGTTCAAATTTCTTTATCTCATCAGGAACCTGCTCCTCTTCGACCGGATCCGTATTGATATTGATATTCCCTTTTGTATACAACCTGGCAACACCCATGACCAGGCCGGATACGGCGGTTAATCCCCTGAGCTCTGTATTGGGTTCATACGTTGATTGCTCTTCCATAATATCAGATGTTCGGTTGTCAGTTAGCTCTCTTCTGTCTTGAACCTGTTTTCGAATAATGTCACCATGGCATCCATCGCCTCTTTTTCATCCGGGCCGTCAAATTCCAATTCAAGTTCGGCACCCTGTTCTGCCGCCAAAGTAAGCAAACCGAGAATACTTTTTCCGTTAATTCTGTATCCGTACATATGGATATGAAAATCTGATTTATAACGGGATACTTCCTGTACAATAACAGAGGCGGGACGGGCGTGAATGCCGGCCGAATTTTTCACTGTCACTTTTTTCTTTATCATTAGGTAAAACTACGTATATGGTTATCCGTTTACACAAAAAATCGGGCTTGCCACAAGTTACACTTTGATCACACATTTTGTAACTTCTTTCTCTGATTTTTACAAACCCAAAGAATACGATTATGTCGGTTACCCTGAAAGATGTTACATATATGGCAAATCTTGCCCGACTGCAGTTGACGGATGAAGAAGCCCGGGCACTGGTAAAGGATATGAATGATATCCTCGGATACATGGACCTCCTGGAGCAGGTCGATACCACCAATGTCCCTCCGCTGGAACACGTTACCGATACAGAAACCGGATTCCGGCCAGACAAGGCCCTACCACCGCTGGATCATGAACTGGCCCTGAAAAATGCCCCTGATGCCGATGCGGATCATTTCCGGGTTCCCAGGGTGATTGACTGACTCCGCATCAACGAAGCCTGTTCCGCAACCTGCCGATTCGCAACCAGCTACCGATCGAAACGCAACAGTGATCCAATCCGGGTTACCCTTTCAGCACCTTCATCCAACATAATATTCCTTAGCAATCATGAGCAAAAAACGGCGCGAATCCCCCTCCGTGAAAAAAAACTCCCGACGTTCGCGAAGGCAAAAGGACATCACAGCACCGGCAGCCGATTTTTGGGACAAGCTGCCAATCTTATACCGACACCTGACTATTCTTGTGTTTCTGTTTATCGTCCCCGCGTTTTTGTTCAGTGAAGTATATTTTGGCGGACAACAGTTTGTAGCGCATGACATTCAGCAATTCCGAGCCACTGCCCAATCGGTGATCGAGTACCAGGAAGAGACCGGCAGCGACGCTCTGTGGGCAACCAATATCTTCAGTGGAATGCCTTCCTACACCGTAATCAGCAACAAGGC
>SLLW01000236.1 GCA_007133875.1 Balneolales bacterium
CACCCGGAACAGGATATCCGTTTTGTTTCCGGTTCCCGGGATAATGTGAATATCACTGACATCGCGGCGAACCGCCTCCACCAGCATCCCTTCCACGAGGGAGTTGAGCATGCTCTGGTTGATCTCCGCATCAAGCTCAGCCTCATCGATCTTCTCCTCATCCCTTGGGTCGGGTTCCTCGTAATCAATCTCATCGAGCAGTTCCAGAAATTCATTTTTTTGCTCGTACACCTGCGAGATGATCTTTTCGATGATCTCCTTCCGGCAATAGGTTAGTTCATACTGTTTATACGGCAAACCGGAGACCAGCGTCGACAACCGGGGATCGGTGGGATCGGCAGCAGCCAGAATCAGTTGGTTTTTGCCGGCCTCAAATGGAATGGTGTGCCGGTGGATGAGCTCTTCGGCCAGATCTTCCGGCAGATCCTGCAGAATTTTTTTGATCTGACCGATGCGATTGTCGGATACCTTGCCATCCACCAGAACCTCACGAAAGGCGTACAATTCGGAGATGGTGCGCATAACCTCGTGCCGGTCAACACCGAGATCTTCCACCACAATCGTACCCAATCTCCGGCGCACCGATTCCGGCTCAGACCGGTGCGTATCAATCGCACGTTCCAGCTGATCGTGATCGATAATACCCCTGCGAACAAGGATATCCCCGATCCGGCGACGTACATTAAATTTCACTGCGGTGCTCATAGAAAATCTGGTCGATTCACAATATTACTGTAGATGAATATAATCCAATCAGTCAATCATCGATAATGTATTCTGCACAAAACGGCATTTCGGTAATTCCCGTAAGATCCTGGTGATTAATTTAATTCGGCCTGATGATCGCCGACTCTGAGGAGACAACCGTAATGCCAATCAGTGCCACCATAATGAACAGATTAATGCCAAGGTTGATGACATCTATAACCGAGTCCATTTTGTAGGTGGTTTGCGTCTCGTAATATTCGGCCAGCTGTTTGGCATTCTCTTTCAATGCCCCGGACTCTGCCCCAAGCCGGAAACGGCTGAGAGCGGTCTGAGGGAACACATGGGTTGCCTCAAGCGACTCGATCAGGCCTTTGCCATCGTCCAGTATCATGCGTATTGCAATATCCTTCACCTGCTTTTCAATATATTTATTGCGACACGCTTCTGCGGCGACACGAATGACCTCGATATTCTGCCCGGCTCCGCTGTAAAGCGTGTAAAAAACCCGGGCATAGATTTCAATACTGGTTTTGTGGATCAGGTCCCCGATGACCGGCATATTGATGATATTTTTGTCCAGCCACAATTTTCCGGGAACGGTTTGAATAAAATATAAAAAACTGCCTATCGGGATGATATGGGCCAGGGTGATGATGATCCAGTTGGCCTGCAACCAGTTACTAAAGTCGAGCGTAGCGGCGGTCATGGGAGGCAGGTTGATATCAAACTCCAGAAACATCTCGGCGGTCTGGGGGAAGATGTACCCGACATAGAACAGGACCACCCCGATCACCGCGATCACCGTAACAATCGGCATCAGCAGTGCCCGGCGCATATTCTTTTTGAATGTGGCGTCCCGCTCCATAAACTTGGCGGTACTTTCAAATACCTGGGCCATATTACCGCTGGTTGACGCGACACTCAGCATGTAACAGGCAAATTCGCCGAAGACATCATGGTGTTTGGAATAGACCTCCTGCCCCTCCTTCCCGTCTTTCAGATCCTTCTGGATCTCCTTGATCACCTCGCGCATCCGCTTGTTGCCGGTATCTTCGTAAAGCAGATTTAAAATCTGGTCATACGGGAGCTTTTGCCGCAGCAGATCGGCGGAGAGGCGGATAAAGGTCACCACCTCCTGCTTCGGGACTCCGCCTTTCAGATCCAGCCATTTCTTCCCGATACGATCCACCTTGTACCCGAGCTTGTTCAATGCCCGCTCAAGCTCCTCTTTGCTGTAGGCTTCCTGCTCCCCCATCACCGGGGGTTTCCCGTTTTTGCGGCCCTTATAGTGAAACACCGTTTTCTGATCCAGCGAGAGGAGTGTCAGGCTGCGGGACCGGACCAGTTTATCCACCCGGGTTTTTGCAACCTTTTTATTCGGTGCTTCAAATTCACTCTGCACCAGTTTCCCCTGCGGGTTTGTCCCTTTAAAACGGAATTCAGGCATGTTGGCAGAATGATTATTGAGAGGATTAAAAAAACAGGGAAATGAGTGCTCAGAAATTTGGGTACCGCACTCACATCACGGACCTCGTAATATATTAAAAATCTCTAACTAATACTATTATCGAACAGGTTGCATGCTTTATTAAGTCCCTATTTTGTATGCATGGTACTGGTACCGTCAGGGAACCATTCGATGACGCCACCCTGCATCTCATTTTTGTGGAATTCTGCGAACATCCAGGGTTCGCCATCCGGATACATTCTCAAAAATTCACCGTGCAATTGATCATCTTTGAACTCAGCCTGAAGCTCCCTGTTTCCGTTTTCGTACCAATAGATAAGAGAGTCCTGCCGTTTTCCGTCTTCGTAATGGACATAGGTGGCAATGGAACCGGAGGGATACCAGTGAATCCAGGAACCATTTAATATGCCATTCTCATAATTCGCTTCGCCCAGTAGCTGTCCATCCATCATCCAGGAGTAGAACGTTCCGTGCAGCTTGCCCTCTTCGAAACTGGCCATGACATAGGGATTTCCATTTTCATACTCCGTGCGGATGGTGCCGGTAAAGGGTTCCTCTGATCTGTCTTTATAAAACTGTCCGTCAATTTTCGTTAACGTTGGAAAATAGAGATCCTCGATAATCTGAGGTGGTTTTTCTGATGAGCAGGAGATTGAAACAAACAGTGAGACCATCAGGGAAAGGCATGCGAATCGATACATAGCGGCTCAGATAAATTGTATGACGATAGATTTACCTGTAAATAATACTCAATTCATGAGTAACAATTTTATAAGATTATATCATGCATGTAAAAGTCGGTTATTGGAAACACACATCACTATAATCCATTGTCGGTTAC
>SLLW01000027.1 GCA_007133875.1 Balneolales bacterium
AAAGTTTGAAAATCTCGCTGCAAAAGAAGTACTGAACTATAAAGTTTTTAATCGATGAGGGTCTTGGTACGCCCAAAACTGTGGGAAACTATCTGGCTAGCCTGGAAAGAAAGGGATTCTTGAAGTCTGTAAAAGTAGGAAAAGAAAAACTGTACGTAAATCACAAACTCATGGACCTTTTGGAGTCTTAAAAATATTTCCCACGTTATAACAACCTGTCAACGTTCCTTGCTATTTCATAAATCACAGATGGATAGCTTGCTAATCTTCTTTATGTGCAACGTCGCCATTTCAGGTTAAGCTTGAACTGTTACACTGCGCCCAACAAGCGCAGTCAAAACGCGTTCCCTACTCTAACCAATCTTTTGTATATTTCAAATCAATCCTCTGAATAGCTGTCGCCTGAATCGACGTCCGGCAACCTGTCCTCATTACCCTAACCGATTTGCTTGCATTCTTATCCAGACATCTGAGTAAGATCATCATTTACGTTTCGCTGATCTTTCTGTTGGTCGGGTTGTATTATGCCGACTACCTGATCAAGCCTACCGTTTACTCATACCCGTACCTGATATATTCGGTGATTTTTCTCTGGGCCGGTTTTCTGCTGTACAGCATCTGCTGGGGCAAGGTGTTGGGATCGGAGTACCGGGATATCCGCAACCGGACGATCATGGCCAGTGCAGGACTCTCCATTTTCGGTAAATATATCCCCGGACGGCTTTGGGTGCTGCTTGGGCGTTCCGCATATGTGGAAAAACACAGTGATCACAATCTGGGCCCCCTTTCGCTGCTTTCGTTCAAAGAGCAGATCATCAGCATCTGGGTGGGGTTTTTTCTCGGCCTGGTCGGATACAATCTTGCCGGGAATTTTTCCATCGGTGGTATTGTCGGTGCCCTGATCTGGCTCGGCCTCACACCGTTTATTTTCAGTTCCCTGCTTCCCAATATCGTGAGCAGTGTCATGCAGCGAGTAATGAAACGGGAGGTAACGATTACACCGCTTGACTGGCACATGATTCGCCGGGTGGTACCCTATAGCCTTCTTAACTGGGGGATATGGGGGATCGGATTCTATTTTCTTGTTCAGGCGCTGGTACCGCATGACGTACCGCTGCTGACCGGTTTGTGTTTCCCCCTGGCTGCAAATATTGGGGTACTGGCATTTTTCGCTCCCGGTGGCATCGGTATCAGGGAAACCATGATTGTGATTTATTTGAATCAGCTTGGCCTTAGTGTCGCAGAGGCTACAACCATCGCTCTGACTTCGCGCCTTTGGTTCCTGTTCGGGGAGGCATTTCTGTTTTTTGTCGGCAACGCCGCTCATATCGCCCGTTCATACTGGCGTCCCATTCCAGAGTGACAGGAGCCTGGTTTCATATAAATTTTCACGCGGTGGTGATTCTTGCATATTACTTTCGTTTTTTGATTATTATTAGTGAGGTGTTATCCGATCCCTATTGACTGCTATTTTTGTTATGTGTGAACCAGGTTGTTATTTATTGTAGATGCATTGACTGTGGAGGCAATATCCCGCCGACATCAACCCACCGGTTACTATTAATTCCTCCGATGGGGGATCCTTGGCATAGGTATTATCATCAGTACGTTGAGCCGGGCATACGTATTCACTTTACTTGAAAAATTGTGAGCGGAATTTATATTCATATCCCATTTTGCAAACAGGCGTGCTCCTACTGTGACTTCTATTTTGTCACCCGAAAAAAACTTATTCCTGCCTTTTTAGACACTTTAATTCATGAAGTACGCTTGGCCGGAAAAAAACACAAATCGGATCCCGAGTCACGCCCTCTCCAAACCATCTATCTCGGCGGGGGGACTCCCTCACGACTTACTTCCGGGCAGTTATACCGGCTGGTTCAGGCATTTCACGAATATTTTGATCTTTCCCGGCTCCGGGAGTTTACCATCGAAGTAAATCCGGAGGACCTTTCCCCAAAGTGGCTTGCAAATGTGAAACAGCTTGGTGTTACCCGTCTCAGTATGGGAATCCAGACGTTTCAGCCGGATTTGCTGCACTTCATGAACCGCGCGCACTCCTCCGGTCAGGCCGAACACGCACTGGAGCTGGTTGCGGATGCCGGATTTGATTCTTTTAGTGTCGATTTGATATACGGAAATCCGGGACAAACCCGGAATCAGATTATCGATGATATTAACCGGTTGATGGTATTTGAGCCGCCACATGTTTCCGCCTATTCACTGACGATTGAGCCCAAAACCCGGCTTGGCAAACAGTATCAACTGGGCCGTCTCCAACCGATGGATGATGATGAGGTGGCCGACCAGGCCCGGTTGATCAAAGATACCCTCGCGGAATATGAAATCCTGCAATATGAAGTGAGTAACTATGCCCGGTTCGGCCACAAAGCCGTCCATAATTCCGCGTACTGGTCTCACGAAAATTATCTTGGCTTCGGGCCGGCCGCCCACTCCATGACCTGGTCGGCTGACGGTAAAACCGCAACACGCCGCCACCATCCACCGGATCTGCACCAATACGAAGACCACATCCGCTCAAACAATCCCGAAGCTGGAAGCCAGGAAACACTCACGCTCAATACGCTTGCCGAAGAGCGTATCATGATGGGCTTGCGGACGACAGACGGCGTCTCCTTGGATGAACTGTTGAACCGCTACTCATACAAGCTCAGCGATCGTCAAAAAAACCGTCTCGCAACATTCCAGGAGGAGGGGTTGATGGAAGAGAGCGACTCCCTGCGGCTTACCGATAAAGGTATGGCCATTGCCGATACCATCACGCTGCAATTGTTGCGTTAGGCCGGGGTTTTCAAATTGATCACTGTTTTGCAGTTCTGACATGGATTCTTTATCGACGATAGCGATAGCGTCTACCCCGGTCATATCTGTTTAACGACTTCTTGATCAAACCGGTCCAATATCTCAATAAATGCCGGAGGCAGGATGGAGCTGACGCGCTCGATAATTTCATCCGGAATTTCCTGGTACCAGGCCGCGGCAATGCTGCCGGCCA
>SLLW01000003.1 GCA_007133875.1 Balneolales bacterium
TCAGCCTGCAGCGATCCTTCGCACCATTGGTCGGGATACAAATGCGCTGGATCAACAATCTTGGGTCACAGATCAATTATAACACCAATAATCAAATCAGTATCAGCCTTTCTAACAATACCGTTACCGAGAGAAACAGCCAATCGGTAACCGTGACTCTGGACTACTCCAAACGGGGGTTCCGTATTCCGTTTTTCCGGCAGTTGAACAATCAGATTGACCTCAGCCTTTCCATTGATTACAGCGAGGATCTTACCCTTACGTACCGGCTCAATGAGGATATTACCGAAGCGATGCGCGCTCCAGCCGGAATGGAACGTGATGTTTCGCCGGCCTCGCCTGACGAACAGGGTTCCGCCCAGCTGCAGATCCGGCCGCGAATCAACTATCAGTTCTCCAGAACCATTACGGCAGGTTTTGAGTACAGTTTTATGAAACTGATGCCCCGTTCCAGCCGGACACTGCCGCGTACCGATCAGGATATTCGGTTTAACATCCAGGTGCGGATCCGCTCCAGTTAGATTTTGCGATTGCCCGAATTTGCTGCAGTTTAAATTTGCTGCAGCCAGGGGTCGATCCAATTAAAATTCGTTAAAGTCAGGATGTGCCGGAGCCGGAATCCGCGGGGGAGATCGTTCTAAGCCGGACTGATATGACGGCCCCAAGGGTCAGCAACAGGCTGAGCCAGCCTATCCAGTCGCCATAGCGCACATAAAAGGTCTTGTGCTCATACACCGGAACCTGGTAGACAAACCGGTCACGGGTCCAGTATTCGGTTTTTAAAGTGACATCCCCATTGGCATAAATGACTCCGGAGAGGCCGTTATTGGCACTTCTGAGGACGGTTCGGCCTGTTTCAACCGCCCGCAGCCGCGCAAACTCGAAGTGCTGGATATGTCCGCTGGTACGCCCCCACCAGCCGTCGTTGGTAATCACCATGAGAAAAGCAGCATCGTTTTTTACAAATCGACGGACCCAGTCGGGATAGACCGAATCGTAACAGATCAGTGCCGGGACGTTATACCCATCCACATCAAACATATCCAGAGATGTTCCCTTGCCAAACATGGCAACATCGGACCAGTCGATCCATCCGAAATAATCAAGACGGCTCATTGTGTGGACAAACGGAAAACGTTCTACCATCGGCACCAGCTTCGCTTTTTTGTAGAAATCCAGGCGCCCGTCGGGATAGAATCCCAAAGCGGCGTTGTAGATATTGAATGGTCTTCCGCCAAATTCACCGCGTACGACCGGCGGTTCCTCTCCCGGAGGATAACGTCGCAGGAAGGAGGATCCGGTGATGAGCGGCGTGTCCCAGGTATCAACGAATTGACGGATGATCCGGTCGGAATCTCCGGGATAATCCTGGCGGATCAGACCCTGGAGAGCATTTTCCGGCCAGAAGATGGCATCGGTTTCGGGGGTGATGATCTGATCGGTGTATTCAAGAAGCTCATCCAGCGGTTCTATGACGTCCGGGTAACCGGCCAGATGGAGGTACGAATCATAGTTGGGTTGCAAGACGGCGATTTCCACATGGTCGGTGGGAACCGGGTTGTAAACCGTGTAACGAATCAGGGATCCGGCTGTCGGAATGAGCAGTATGATGAGCACAGCCGGAAGCGGGGCTTTCCGGTAGATCGCCCACGCACCGAGCACAATCCAGAATGTAATGCCGAGCATCCCGGTAATCGGAATGTATTGCACCAGCCAGGGAGCGGTGGCAAAACTGTTCCCCAGGCTAAGCCATGGCCAGGAGAGATCCCACCGGAAATGAAGGAACTCATAGGTGACCCATATAGCCGGGACCATCAGGGAGGTGGCTGTAAGGGGCAGGGAGCGGTGCCGGAGATGCCAGATCAGCATCAGCGGAAGGGTCATGATGGCGCTGTTGGCCAGAATCGCTGCCACACCGCCGGCAATAGTGGCAAACATAAGCCAGTAGGTGGTGATCAGATTCCACAACACCAGCCCGGGATAGGCGACATAGGCCATTTCACGGGCGGAGCGGGTCAGGTCGGTCAGACGAAACAGCCAAATCATGCCCGGAATCGCCATGAGGGGAAATGGAAACGGGAGCGGTGAGTAGCTGAGTGCCAGCATGAGTCCGGCAGCAAGGCTTACCATCCACTTGTGGTTCCACAAATCCGAAAAAGAGACCTTCATTTCTTAAATTACTCCTCGTAGTTTTTTCCGGCAATGACAACAACAAACTCTCCTTTGAGGTTGGGGTGTTCGGCTATTCTTTTAGTGACTTCGCTGACCGGGCCGCGAATGATCTCCTCGAAATGCTTGGTCAGTTCCCGGCAGACGGCAACCATCCGGTTCTCATCACACCGGGCGGAAAGTTCCTGCATCAGTTTTTCGATACGATGGACACTTTCATACATGATGACGGTGCACTCCTGATCGGCGACCGCATCCAGACGGGTGGAGCGTCCTTTTTTTGCGGGCAGAAATCCCTCAAATAAAAAACGATCGCTGGGCAGGCCGCTGACCGAAATTGCCGTGATGGCAGCGGAGGCGCCGGGTATGGAACAGACGGTGTGTCCGCGGTGGTGTGCCTCCCTGGCAGCAAGAAAGCCGGGATCCGAAATCCCCGGAGTGCCGGCATCACTGATCAGAGCAATCGCTTCTCCGCTGTCGAGATATCCCATCAATTGCTCCACCTTTTTGTGCTCGTTGTGTTGATGGAACGAAATTGTGGGTGTATCGATGTTGTAGTGTTGCAGTAATCGGGATGACGTACGGGTATCTTCGCAGGCAATAAGACGAACCGAGTTCAGGATCTCCACGGATCGCGGGGAAAAATCAGTAAGATTGCCTATTGGTGTAGCGACGAGGTACAGAATGCCCAAAATAGTAACGAGTTATGGTGTTCCGGCTCTGAATCTGACGTAAGGTATCACTTAACTGAAATAAAAAAAATTGCGTTATATTATGCGCACAACATCCATTTTTACATATAAACAAAAACAACATCAATCGGGTAAGGGAAAAAAAAAAAAAAAAA
>SLLW01000198.1 GCA_007133875.1 Balneolales bacterium
AGTACATCCACAGCCGTAGAAAGATCCTCTGCTGAAACAATAAGCGGAGGAACAAACCGGATTACATGAACTGATGCAACATTGACCAGCACACCATATTCCGCCATCTTCTGCATCACGGACGCTCCTTCAATGTTCAATTCAACACCAACCATCAGCCCCATTCCACGGATATCCTTAACAAGCGGATGTCCGGAAAGCTTGTCATTCAACTCTTTCAGAAAAACCTTCCCCTTTTCTCCCGCCTTTCGGCAAAGATCATCCCGCTCTATTGTCTGAAGCACGGAAAGTGCTGCTGCCGAGGCCAACGAATTGCCGCCGAATGTCGTCCCGTGATCTCCGGGTTTCAGGGTCATGGCCAGCTCTTCCGTTGCAAGAATAGCACCAACTGGTACACCGCCTCCAAGTCCCTTGGCAATTGTGACCATGTCCGGCTTCACACCAACGAGCTCAGAAGCGAACATCGCACCGGTCCGCCCTATTCCGGTTTGAATTTCATCAAATATCAGCGTTGTTCCGTGTTTGGTACATTTCTCGCGCACATACCTCAGAAAATCCGGGTCAACAAGCCGAATTCCGCCTTCGCCCTGTATCGGCTCGACAATTACAGCGGTGGTCTGGTCATTGACATGTTCGTCAATCGCCTCTTTGCTGTTTAATGGTATCTGGAGGAACCCGCCCGGCATCGGTTCAAAACCCTGCTGATACTGCTCCTTTCCTGACGCAATACCGGCGATGGATCGCCCGTGGAAGCAGCCCTCCAGGGAGATAATCGGGCCGTTCTTCCCTTTGGAATTGGCGTGTTTCCGGGCAGTTTTAAAGGCTCCTTCAATTGCTTCCAGTCCGCTGCTGCAGAGAAATACGCGGTCTAACCCACTAAGCCGGGTGAGTTTTTCCGCCAACCGGACCTGGGGAACCGTAGTATAAAAATTGGATACATGAATCAGTTTTTCGACCTGGTTTTTCACTGCATGCACCAGGGCCGGATGGGCATGTCCGAGTGAATTCACGGCTATTCCGGCCAGCATATCGATATACTCTTTACCTTCGGTATCCCAGATGCGGGAACCTTTGCCATGACTCAGTGTAATGGGCAGTCGTTTATAGGTTTGGAAATAGGTTTTTTGATCTAACTGTTGAATTTCGTTCATGTCGGTTCTTATCTGGCTATTATTTTTGAGGCTGTAAACTACCAATTACTGATACAATAGACAATCGGCGATCATTCCGCCAGGAAATTGTATCTGCTTCTTATTGGTTTCCTCGAGATACATGTAACCGGATTTTTAAAATCCCATATCATCCCTCCGGATAATTGAAATCGTTACATTATTTAGCCACATACCATTCTGCTGCTTTTTCCATGGCCGGGGCATTTGTATTTTCCGGTCAGGAGTAACTCCGGTGTATCCCGTCACCCTTTTATTTAGAATACTACGCATATGGCTCACAACCCGGGATTTTTTGTAAAACTTCGAATGATTGTCACCGCTCTTTTGCTGCTGGTGGTACTGACCGTTCTGTGCCTGCTGACCATCATCATTTCAATAGTGACCTTCGGGAAGTTTAGCACATTTCTTACACATTGGGTCGGGTATGCACTCGGAATAACGGCATTAACTACTGCGGGTGTCCGAAGAAAAATCAAATACCATGGAGAGAAGCCAAAAGACCCTGCCATATTCATCATCAACCACAGTTCAACTCTTGATTTGTTCATCATGCTCACGCTGTTTCTCCCCGGAATTCGCTACATCGCAAAAAGAGAGCTGATGTACAATCCGTTTTTCTTGATACTGGTTAAATTTTCCGGGCAGATCATGATTAACAGAAAAGACTCCCGTGGAGCGATCACGCAACTGCATCAGGCCTATAAGCGTATTCGCAGAGACCGCCTCTCCCTTTTCTTTGCTCCTGAAGGAACCCGTTCTGAAACCGGAGAAATCGCCCCGTTTAAATCCGGAGCATTTCAGACTGCAATGGATCTTGGATATCCGATTGTTCCCATTTATATAGAAGGAGCTTTTGACCTCTGTCCCGGCAAATCGCTCGTCACCCTCCCCGGGACAGTGACTGTTCATATTTATCCCCCAATAGACACATCTCACTGGAACAAAAAAAATCTTCGCAAGCATATTGATGAGGTACGGGAGATGTACCTGGGTTGGGCAAACAGGTGAATACAGATTAACGCCCCTTTATAACTATCCAACCTGCCGGGTTTTGATCATTTTTAAAACCTTTTACATAATTCGCAAAACGATTTGGGGTAGATTACGTTATGTAGTCTATTATACACCGGTTTTTTCTGAGTGTTCACCCGGTATTTCTGTGTCGTAAAGGTGAACTATCGCCGCCCTTAGTCGTCTATCTATATAAATCATACCCCCATACCGGATAGCAGCTGTCGGATAAATTGATCATTATTGTTTCAAAAACATGTATTTAAAAAACTTTCTTTGCATCTCAGTACTTATCGTTCTTTTTACTTTAGGGTGCTCCGGTAGTGACAATTCCGACAACCCGGGCAACCAGAATAACGAACGGGCTCCAACTGTGGAGGCGGTAAAGGTGATCACCGGCAGTTTGCCATTGGAGGAGGAGCTTACCGGTATCGTCAAGGCCCGGAATCAAACAGATATCTATCCGGAAATTACAGCTCCCATTGTAGAGGTCGCGGTTAATAACGGGGATTATGTAGAAGCGGGACAAGCGCTGGTACGTCTGCGGGATTCGGAAGCACGGGAACGGCTGCGACAAGCGGAGTCTGGGTATCAAATTGCCCGGGCACAGGTGCGGCAGGCTGAAGCGAGACTCAACCGGCACAATATGAACCTTGATCGCATCCGCGAACTCCGGAGCCGTGACCTTGAAACGGAAGCAGAACTGGAAAATATGGAGGCCGAGGTGGAATCAGCCGAAGCGACACTGGAGCTCAATAAAGCTCAGATGGAGCAGGCCGAATCGATTATTGAAGAGCGCAAAAACGAATTGGAAAATACCGTTGTTCGCGCCCCGATCAACGGGTTGGTCGGTTTGAGAAATGCCGAAATAGGTCAGCAGGCAAATCCTTCCACCCGCCTCTTCCAGATTGGAGACCCCAGTCAGATGAAAATCGAGATGTCGATTACCGAGAGAATGACCTCCTACATTGAAGTTGGCCATTCAGCAAGCATCACCTCTCCCGGGAACAATGGAATTGTCGAAGGAGCAATCACACGCATCTCACCGTTTTTGAATCCGGTCACCCATAGCACCATTGCAGAAATTGAAGTCGCAAATCCGGACAACATCCTCCGGCCCGGAATGTTCGTAACCATTAAAATACGATATGCTGAAAGTGAAAACGCTATTTTGGTACCCAATAATGCCATTTACTTTCACCCGGACCACGGATATGAAGGGGTTTTTGTAGCCGAGCGTATCGGACAGGAGTTACAGTTTGAGGGGGATCAACCACCAGGTGAATTAATCGGCCCGGCCCCGGTCACATTTGTTCCCATTGATATGGTTGCAAAGGGTCGCCTTATTTCCGGAATTGAAGGGATCTCTCAGGACAGTTGGGTGGTCACACTGGGACAAAATCTGCTTGTTCGCGGATCGGATGAAGCGAATGTCCGCCCCGTGGACTGGGATCATATTATCAACCTGCAGGAAATCCAGAGCCGCGATCTTTTTGATATCATAGAAAATAAAATGGCCCAGCAATCCCGGAGGGACACTTCCGGAGTCTGACGTCCCCTCCATCGGAAGGGCGGAATTGACGCCCATAACACCGTTACATGAAGCACAGTAGACTATGTCCATAACCGAACGTTCCGTAGCAAGACCGGTTACAACGATGATGGTTTTCCTGATCGTCATCACTCTGGGTTCCATCGGGTTCCGGTTTCTGCCGATCGACTTGCTGCCCCCTATCGAATATCCGCAACTGACTGTTGCCGTGTTTTACAGTAATGTCGGTCCGGAAGAGATGGAACAACTCGTGACCGAACAAATTGAAAATTCACTGGCTGGTGTGGCCAATGTGGAGCGGGTCACCTCACGATCCTCCGAGGGAAGCAGCCGGGTAACGCTCAATTTCTCCCAGGGGGTTAATATTGATGAAGCGACCAATGATGTGAGAGCGGCGCTCGACCGGTTACGCAACAACCTGCCCGAGGACGCCGATCCGCCCAGGATATGGAAATTTGATCCTAATGATGCCCCCATCGTTGTAATTGGTGCCCAGTCTGACCGCAATATGGCGGACCTGACCCGGATCCTTGAGCGGGATGTCACCAAGAATTTTGAACAAATCCCCGGTGTGGGTGCTATTGACGTATGGGGCGGGATTTATCATGAAATCCAGGTTGATCTTGACCGTGACCGGCTGACATCCAGCGAATTGACCGCCCAGGATGTGGTAGCGGCTTTGGGCCGGGAAAACATCACACTTCCCGGTGGAAATGTCAGGGACGGCCTGAGTGATATCTATGTTCGCTCTGTCGGAGAGTATGAAAATGTATCGGATATCGAACAGACGATCATTACCAATGTGGATGGAGCCCCGATTCGGATCGGGGATGTGGCCAATGTCCGGCAAGGTTACCAGGATATCTGGCGGTATATTGAAATTGATGAACAACCCACCATCCGGTTTGGTATCCGTAAACAGACCGGTGCCAACACGGTAGCCGTTGCGGAACAGATCAAGCAGGAAGTGGAACGCATCAACCGGACCCGTACCGATATGGAGCTGCGGGTCATTACCGATCAGAGCGATTTCATCCAGTCATCCATCGACAGCGTCCGAAATGCCGCACTCTGGGGCGGAATTCTGGCCATCATCGTCCTGTTCGCATTTCTGAGAAACGGATCTACCACCCTGATTATCGGAGTTTCGATCCCGATTTCCATTATCGCAACGTTCGCACTACTCTATTTCGGTGGCCTCACCCTTAACCAGATGAGTTTCGGAGGTTTGGCGCTTGGCGTCGGCCTCATTGTCGACAACTCTATCGTGGTGCTGGAAAATATAGTCCGGCAGCGACAAAACGGGAAAACACGTAAACAGAGTTCGCTGATCGGTACACGTCAGGTTACCGGTGCGATCATTGCCGCAACCCTGACCACTTCGGTCATTTTCCTGCCGGTGCTTTTTATGCAGACAATTACCGGCCTTCTCTTTCAGGAACTGGCTCTGGTCGTTGTTTTTGCCCTGTTGTGCTCCCTGATCGTTGCCCTCACACTTGTCCCCATGATGGCCAGCAAAATGCTGTCCGTACAACCGGATGATCCGGATCCCGATAAGCGGTCCCGCTATCAACGCATGTTTGAAAAACTGGAAAACGGCTACGCCCATCTTCTTGAACGGGCACTGAATCGTAAACTGCTCATTTCGCTGGGGGTTTTTCTGATTTTCGGATTAGCGCTTTTTGGATTCCGGATGATCCCGTATGAACTCACTCCGGAGGTAGATGCCGACGAAATCCGGGTCCGCATGACGATGGCAGATGGTACCAATATTTCGGTTATCCACCAGTACCTTGAGGAGCTGGATGACGTCGTTCAGTCGGTCATTCCTCAGGAAGAGGTTATCTATTATTCAAAAGATGTCCGTAACGGCAACGGGCGCATTGACCTGACCCTCCGCCCACCCGGAGAACGGAGTATTTCCAGTACGGACATTGCAGATGATCTCCGCCAAAAAGTACAGGGAGTGATTCCGGGGGCGGATATCCGGGTGTCGGCACGATCCGGCCTGTGGGTTCTGCGCCGCGTGTTTGGTGGGGGTGGAGGAGGCGATGACGAAGGCGAATCCCTTCAGATTCAGCTCCGGGGAAACAATCTCACCCAGGCCGGAGATGTTACGCGCCAGCTTATTCCGCTTCTGGAACGACTTCCCGGTGTCACCGATGTGGAATCCGACCGAGGGGAAGGCAATCCTCAGCAGGACATCCGGTTTGATCGCGAGAAGGTTTCCCGGCTCGGGCTTAGTGTGAATGAAGTGGCACGCACCATTCAGACCAATGTCGGCGGTACGCAGGCCGGCGTCTTCCGGGTGGATGCCGAAGAGTGGCCGATTACAGTCAGGCTTCGGCCCGAAGACCGGCTCTCCGTTCTGGATCTGGACAACATCTCCATCCGCACAGCGGACGGATCCATTCTGCCGATATCAACTGTCGCCCACCAGGAATTCACCCGGATGCCGGAAAATATCAACCGGATCAACAATCAGCGGGTAACCTACATCACGGCAAACCTCGAGCGGGGTGTAGCCCTCGGCGATGCCGTCAACATGATGGAGGCCGAACTCGCCGAATTCCCGATGCCTGACGGTTTTTCGGTCTATTTTGGCGGGGAGTACGAAGAGCAGCAACAGGCGCAGCGCGACTTTACCATGTCCATCATCATGGCATTGATCCTCATATACATGGTGATGGCAGCCCAGTTTGAACGATTCATTGATCCGTTGATCGTCATGTTCTCCGTGCCGCTGGCTTTAATCGGGGTGGTTCCAGCACTCCTGCTCACCGGCACCACCCTGAATCTGCAAAGTTTTATGGGGATGGTGATGCTCATCGGTATTGTGGTGAATAATGCCATTGTCCTGGTAGATTACATCAACCTGATGCGCCGGGAACAAAACCTGCCGATCTACCGTGCGGTTGTGGAAGCCGGAAAACTGCGTCTTCGTCCGATAATGATGACCACCATCACCACCATACTGGCGATGATCCCGCTTTCACTGGGAACCGGCGCAGGCGGGGAAATCCAGGCTGCCCTGGCACGCGTTGTGATTGGTGGACTTGCGGTCTCCTCCCTCATCACCCTGATCTTCATACCTGTCGTTTACGTATCGGTAACGGCGGCATTCGACCGAATTAAAAGCTGGCTGCCCAGCTGGAAACAGGAGGAAGAAACCGATTCAGCCGCCGCTCCATCTTTACCCGACTGATTTTTTCTGCCATACTTTCTTCTATTCCTGAATGCCGGAACACCACCGGCTATTCGTCTGTTACAGAAAGACGTAGCACGAGTTCAATATACAGATACGAAAATATGGAGAATGCGTTATGAGAAAACCGGTCATTGCTGGATTGGGGGAAGTTCTGTGGGATGTTTTCCCGGAATACAAACGGCCCGGAGGAGCTCCGGCCAATGTCTCCTTTCATGCTACCAAACTCGGCAACAACGGTGTTCCTGTCAGCCGGGTAGGTGACGATGAAAACGGAGAGGAGTTGCTCAAACTACTGGCATCCCATCACCTCGACATCTCATACATCCAGAAAGATGACCGGGTTCCAACCGGCACCGTCGAAGTCAGCATGACCAATGGGGAAGCTTCCTATGTGATTACCGATGGAGTGGCCTGGGACCGGCTCTCACTTACACCAGCATGGCAGGATCTGGCAAGGGATGCCGATGCTGTCTGTTTCGGAACACTGGCACAACGAAATGAAGTGAGCCGCAGAACCATCCGGGAGTTTCTGAAACTGGTCTCCGGTGAGTGCCTCAAAATTGCAGATATCAACCTGCGGGAGCCGCACTATACCGAGGAGGTGATTGACACAACTCTGCAGCTGGCCGATCTGGTAAAATTGAATGCGCATGAGTGGAACCGCCTTCACGAACTGTTTGGGGTTGATGATCTCAAGGAGTGGCTCTTCTCCGAAAAAGGGGTGCGCATTATCTGCCTGACCAAAGGAATGGATGGCGCCGAACTCATCACACCGGAACAGCATCTGGTCGAGCCGGTTCATCCGGTTGATAATACCGATGGCGATTCCGTGGGGGTCGGTGATGCATTTACCGCTTCACTTACTCATCATTTATTACGAAATTCCCCGTTGGATGTCTGCATCTCGGCGGCCAACAAATATGCCGCGCAGGTTGCAGCACGAAAAGGGGCCATGCCCGACCTCCCTTCTTCGGTCATAAATTCACTTGCTTAACACCATCTGTAGTAACGTAAATGGCTTTAAAAACCTGGAATCCCAGATCGGTATCGCAGTATATCCCCCTGAATATCTCGCGGGAAGCGTGGAAAAAAGGGGATAAAAGGGATCTCATGAAGCAGGATATCATATCCCGCTACGATCAGCACTACCGGCGATACCCGTTTCTGAAGCATCGAATCGAGAAAAACTTTGACGATTTCTGGCGTTTTTACACCTCTGTCTATGGCGATGGATATGAACAGCAGCGCTGGGTTATCCGAATTTTTGATTCCATACTCCAGGGGTTGCAGGATCGCAAAAAAGATATGCAGCAACTCGACCTGGACCGGGATGCCAATCCGCTCTGGTTTCAGAGCGAAGAACTGGTTGGCGGTGTTCTCTATGTTGATTTGTTTGCCGGCGATCTGAAAAAACTGCGCGACAAAATTCCCTATCTCAAAGAACTTGGTATCAACTTTCTGCATCTGATGCCACTTCTGCGCCCGCGCGACGGACTGAATGACGGCGGTTATGCGGTTCAGAACTACCGGGATGTCGACCGCAGGCTGGGTACCTATGACGACCTCCGAAAAACATCACGCATGCTTCACCAGGAAGGTATCAACCTGGTGCTCGATTTTGTGATGAATCATACCGCAAAAGAGCACGGATGGGCACAGGCGGCGATGAGCGGACACCCGCGCTATCAGAAATTCTTTCACATGTTCGATGACCGGACCCTTCCGGACATGTATGAAAGACATCTCATCGAGGTATTTCCAGATTTTGCGCCGGGCAACTTCAGTTACTATCCGCAAATCAGCAAGTGGGTCTGGACCACCTTTTACGAATTCCAGTGGGATCTGAATTATGCCAATCCGGATGTTTTTCACGCCATGTTTGATGAGATGGTCCACCTTGTGAATACCGGAGCCGACTGTCTTCGGCTGGATGCCGTGCCCTATCTCTGGAAGAAATTAGGAACGCACTGTCAAAACCAGGATGAAGCCCACCATCTGCTGCAGGCATATCGCGCATTGTTGCGGATTATTGCACCGGGAGTACTGTTCAAGGCCGAGGCAATTGTCGGACCCGAAGAAATTGTTCGTTATCTCGGAAGTGACGGATTTGAAGGCAAAGAGTGTGACCTTGCATATAATGCCACGTTGATGTCCCATATCTGGCATGCCATGGCATCAGAAAATACACATCTGTTGCGCACGGCCCTGCACCGGCTGCCCATGGCACCAAAAAACACCTCCTGGATCAATTATATCCGTTGTCATGATGATATCGGATGGGGTATATCGGATGAATTCGCCGCTGCCGTCAACCAAAACGGACATCATACCCGGATGTTCTGCACCGATTTCTACACGGGAAAACTGGCCGACAGTTACGCTGAGGGGTATGCCTTCCAGCGTGATTTTTACTCCGGTGAAGCACGGGTTTCCGGAACCATGGCATCGTTGGTGGGACTGCAAAAAGCGATGGTTGAGGCCGAGGATCTGGGCATTGATGATGCCATTAAGCGGATCATGCTCATCAACAATATCATCTTCTCCTGGAAAGGTATCCCGCTTATCTACATGGGAGACGAAATAGGGCAAACCAATGATTATGGCTATCTCTCCAACCCATTGAAAATGCGGGATAACCGCTGGGTTCACCGTCCACCGATGGACTGGGACAAAGTGGAACTGCGAAAAATGCCCGGAACCATTCAACACCGCCTCTACAGCGAATTTCAGAAACTTATTGAGGCACGCAAAAATACGCCTTTTATACACGGAACATCCGATGATCGCCTGGTTTTGCTCGATATTGATTCCGTATTCTGTTTCGAACGTCGATTGGAAGAAAAAGGAGCACTGTTTCTGTCCAACTTCTCAAGGGATCCTGTCCACATTCCCACCGAAATGCTCCCGGAGGAGTGGCAATACAAAACATTCAAAGACCTGTATACCGGACGTGTCCTTGATTTTAGTTTTAATGAAATCGTTTTGGAGCCCTACGGCTATTACTGGTTAAGCCTGACGAATGAGAAGCCGACACTTGAAGCGGAAAACACAATCATTGACGTCCTGGTTGAGACAGAAATTGGAGAGCAGGTCTATCTGGTGGGCAACATCCCTGAGCTGGGCGCATGGGATCCCGAAAAATCAGTGGGTCCGCTGGATCCTTCCGGATACCCAACCTGGGAGATTCAGATAAAACTTCCGGCTAACACCTACTTTGAGTTTCAGTGGGTGAAGAAGCGTAACGGCCATATTCTGGAATGGTCACCGGAGAAATACTGGATGAAGAGTGGTGATGAAATTTCCTATCTATGATCTGCTTTACTTATAATGGTCCTGAAATAACTCCATTTTTACCTGAATATTAGGTGATTAATCCCGGAAAACACTTAAAAAAAGCGGGAAAATGCCGATAACACCACGATAAACCCTTGTTCCCCGGAAGCGCAACCTGATCATACCTTGAGTGCCCATTTATGATTTACCACTTTGCACATCCATCCGCACAGAGTTCTGCTCAGCCGGTCGAGGGTTTAGCTGCGGTTCCCGGGATCAATCCCTATCAGCAACGAGGAATTCCAGCGGCATTCCGGATGCCGGATGACGGGTCGAAAACGGATGACAAGGAGGATGAAGACAAACAGTATCAGGAGATGGAGGAGTATGAAGCGTTGCCACCCGGCACTCCAGAGATGTTCCGATTGATTATGGGGCCCAATTTCCGGGAGATGCTGGATTTTTTTCTAACCCCGGGACATCAGGATATCCTGCAGATCCGGGCTTCGATACGGGAGCACAAGGCATTGAGTGACAAAGATTTGTATCGACCTGAAATCATGAATAATGACTATCTGGACCAAATTCGCCACAAACTTTACCTGGTCACATTTGAGTTTTATCACTCACCAAATGGAAAAAGCTTTATAGCCATTGCTTAGCAGCACTTTCTGGAGATGGGGAGGTGAAGAGAGAACCGGGAACCTTCCTCCAGTTCACTTTCCAGGGTGATGTGGCCATTCATCTGTGAGGCAAAATGGGCACTGATGAAAAGGCCCAAACCCGATGAGCTTTCATTTTCTGTACCGCAGAGATGCAGTTTCTTATCTGCTTCGAAAATATCCTTGAAAGAATCCTTCGGGATGCCAAGACCATTGTCCGAGACACAAACCAGGGCTTCATCATTGGCAGTTGAAACTTTCACCTCGATTCTACCGCCGCGATTTGTGTATTTGATTGAATTGCTGATAAGGTTAAAGAGAATACGTTTGAGACGGGAGATATCAGCGGATACAAAGGCCGGTCGGGTCATTTGAGTGCATACAAGTTCATGGTCTTTTGCCCTGGCTACACCCTCCATTACATCACAGGCATCCCGGACCACCCAGTTCAAATCCACTTCCACAGGAACGGATTGGGTTGGTTTATCCTTGCAGCCCATCTCCTGGAGTTGCTGGACAATGCTGGTGATATCATCGATCCCATTTTTGATTTTGGATCGATATTCAATGATTTGCTCCGTGTCGGCATTCGTATTGAGAGAGAATTTCATCAAATCCAGATAGCCGTATATCGCATTGAGGGGCGACATCAGATCATGGGTAGTGAGGCCAAGCACCCGTTTATTGGCCTGGGCTTCCTGCTCCAGCTTTTTGTGACGGCTGGACAGTTCCTCCATTTGTCTGAGTAACTGGTAGACCGGCGACGTTTCCTGATCGACATCACCATTAAAACCATCCATCTCC
>SLLW01000442.1 GCA_007133875.1 Balneolales bacterium
TGTGACCAGAAATGCCCGTCGCGCAGGTTGTTTTCACTCTTGCAGGCCAGGTCACATCCGCCGCAGCCGGTACAGCGTTGTAAATCGATGACCATGACCAGGTTTGTGCCCTCAAGGTGTTCCAGTCCTTCGTTGACATCTTTCCGGCTGCATCCGGCGGACAAACCCACCACCGCAACACCGGTCCCCATCGACTTCAGGAAGTCGCGCCGGGAGAGTTCTCCGCCTCCTTGTTCGTTTTGTGAACCGTTTTTATTCCGTGTGGAGGTGCTGACCGACGGGTTGTCCGTATTGCAAAGGCAAGCATCTCCGCAACCGGTATGGCCACCGGCTGTATCCGTGATTCGATTTTGTGCTTTTGAAGTTTTTGATCTGCTCATTGGTCTTTGGATTTAATTTCGATATTACTGTCAAACCCGTCCGGGCTGTTGTCATCACCGGTGTTTGGTGTCTGCACGGCGATTTTGTAGAAGGGTTCAATGACCAGGCGGATTCCTATGGCAAAAATCACCAGCATCAACCCGATCACAAACACCATCACCAGCCACTCGACCAGCTGGGGGAAATACTCAAACCGTACCAGCGTATCGCGTACGTGATCATAGCGGTAGGCCAGGGCCGGAATGACCACATTCATCGGAACCATCAGGAAGTTGGCGATCATCAGTCCGGATGCCGCCAGCAGTGCCCAGATCCGGTTGCGGCTGGACTCAAAAGTCTCCTGCCAGAAGAGCAGTATGATCGGAAGCGCGATACCCAATCCGACATGGAACACCCACAGGGTCCAGGCATAATCACCGGTAAGCATTTGACGGAGGATAGCGGCCGTTGCCGGAACTTCGGCGTAGGTCATGACCAGCGAAATGGTGAGGGCGGTGAACATCCCCACAAGGATCCAGACGATGAACCAGCGTCCCAGGCGCCGTGCCAGACGATGGTACGTTTCCGTTCCGCGGTCGGGAGAGAAGAGAATATGCTGCAGCAGTACCACTCCGGTTCCCACCACAAAGGCGGATATCAGGTAGACGACCGGAAGCAGCAGGTCATTCCACAGCGGACGCGCAGCGGCGACACTCAGGAACGAACCGAGCACCGCTACCAGTGCAGCCCCGGCCGGAACACTGATGTAGGCCATCTTTTTAACGATGTCTTTCCGGCCAAGCCGGTATGCCCAGAGTTCGGCAAGTAAAATAAACATGTATCCTATGTGCAGCCAGATCATCCAGGTCAGCAGTGATCCGAAATCCGGTGCCAGTATCGGGCGCCATACCCGGAATGGCTGACCCAGATCATGGAAAATGGAGACGAGCGCACCCACCAGTGCTGCAAGAGCGGTGAGCATGATAATCGGCCCGAGCCGGTCGAGCTCTCTGATGCCCGCTCCATACCGCAGCAGAATAAAGGAGAGTACCGCCCCAACTTCCAGCAGAACGAAATACTCATACAATCCGACCCAAAGCCCCCAGGGAACTTCGGTAGAAAGATTGCCCAGATCGCCGAAAAAAAGCACCCGAAAAACGCCAAAGGCACCGATGACCAGAGCGGTTACACCCAGAAAAAGGGCTATTCGAAATTGATGGGATATGCGCTTCAGATACGGAGAAGCGGGTTCCGTTAGTGTCATAGTGGTATTCCTTTAATATTTACAGATGATGATGCCTGTTAATGACTGCTGATGGAAATCGGAATGTTGTTTGTCTGCCGGCAACCCGGGAAATAGTAGAGGATTTGCCGAAACGTATAGATGGCCCCGAAGGGCCGTCCGCTGTATACGATCTTACAGCGGGATGCTCATTTAGAAATTAAATTGTGCCCGGAGTGCGACGATGATCGGATTGCCGTCCGAATCGGTCCCGTTGAATTCCGGTGTGTCATTCACATTTACAAATATGATATTGCCCATGAACCGCAGGTTGGAAGTAACGTAGCGGTTTACGCCAAGGGTGATGTTGGTCTGTTCGCCTCCGGTAAAGCCGCCATCGTTAAGACTCATATGGCTGTATCGTGCCGACACTTCCCAGGCACCTGAACCCGAAGGGGAAACCGAGCCGAATCCGCCTGTGGAATAGGCGCGGCTTTCTCCGGTCAGCACATATCCGGCCTGAAGATGCCAGCCGTTAAAGGTTGGGTCGCTGCCGGTATCGACTTTTACCGTTGTCTGCAGGTACTCTCCCTCAACCCAGAGCGGGCCCTGAATATAAGCCAGCTCAATACCGTATTTGCGCGTACTTTCCACAATATCTGTGATCTGGAGGCCGATCATGGCACGGCCGCCTTTACTGTCACGGGCTTCGGGGCGGTCGCTGAAACTGATCGAATTATTATCCATCAGATCTTCATAGACTACAGATGCCCCGGTGTGCAGCCTGCCCGGTCCGATCTGTGGGGCAAAAACACCACGCAATGCAACACCAAGCGGCATGTCTCCTTCGATGGCACTGCGTTGTCCCACCGCTCTGCCAAAAACCATGGTTTTGAAGCCGGCACGATCGCCAAACCGCTCATATGCGATGCCCATGCGCCGGGCATCGGCGATCATATTGCTGTTGGTAGCACGCTCAATAAAGCTGATGTTGTTGGAACTGGTCAGTTCATTGAGACCCTGCGGGACTTTGTACTGGCCAAGCCACAACCTGCTGCCGTCAGAAAACGTACGCCGCATCCGGAAGTCATTTGCACTTACACTGCCGCCGGCAAAATCCACTTCAAGACGACCATCCCAGTTTTCGGAAAGCCGGCCGTTTACACCGATCCGGGCTCTCCGGTTGTTGAATCCGTTACTAAAATCATCTGCTTCGCTGATGCCGATAAACGTATCCATATGGAGCCGTCCGCGGATATCAAAATCCTGAGCCTGAGACTCTTCCACGATCCGGGGTAAACAAAGTATACCGAGTACCAGAATGGCAAATAACGTTTTTTTCATAACCCCTGAATATTGTATGTATATGATGTACAGGAAGTGCAGCGTGCCATGATAAATAATTACCGGAGTCGCGAA
>SLLW01000409.1 GCA_007133875.1 Balneolales bacterium
CATCACAAAACCGCACATGTGCTGGGCGGGACTTTTGGCCTGGACCATGCGAGTGTCCACACCGTGCTTCTGCCCTGGGTGCTGGCGTATCAATGGCCTCACCTTAACGCCGAAATCCGGTCCGATTTTGAACGGATTCTGGGTAACAATCCACCGGCGATACTGAAAAAGTTGATCGATGAGGGTGGGGTTCCGGGTGATCTCAAGAGTATCGGATATAACAAAAAAGAGATTCCGGGAACCGTGGAGATCATCCTCTCCGCCCCCTATGCCAATGTCGCACCACTCGAAAAAAAGCGGCTGATCTCCATGTTGGAAAGTGCCTGGGCGGGTCGGTTAACCGAATCGATTGAAACAGGACGTTAGTTAACAAATAGTTAAACATCTGGGCATTGTACTTACCCTCTTCTCTTCCGCTTCAAATAATAGTTTTCTCGTGTTCACGTTTTTGTTAACCTTAGGAGATGAGACAAATTATCTTCTATAAAACAAAATCCGGAAAAACACCGGTCGCTTATTTTTTACTCAGGAAAGGAGAATCACCATGAGCGAATTAGAAGCTTATATCCAGGAACGTAAAAAGGTGGATCCGGAATTTGCCCATAACTTTGAATCCGGCTACCAAAAGTTTAAAATCGGGGTCATGCTAAAGCTTGCCAGAGAAGATGCCGGGTTAACACAAGAGCAGGTCGCTCAAAAACTAAACACGAAAAAATCTGCAATTTCCAGAATAGAAAACCATGCTGAGGATATACGGCTCTCAACACTGGAAAAATATGCAAGGGCTTTTGGTAAAACTTTGAAACTCGAATTACAAGACTCTCCAGAGGTTAAACCTGGGCCGTTATAGCAACTTCACCAAAACTTGCCCATCGAGTTCATGAATATTTCCAAATCGCCCAATCGTTAACTATATTGCATTAGCAACGATAAATTCATTTTCCTTAAAAATGATTACTTCCAAAAATCTTATTGAAAGGCGAAAAGATATTCTCGGAGGCACACCTGTGTTTAAGGGCACTCGTGTCCCGATAAGCACCTTTTTTGAATACTTGGAGGCTGGTCATTCCCTAAACGAATTTCTTGAAGATTTCCCCACAGTAACCAAACAACAAGCTATTCAGTTACTTGAGAGATTTAAGGATCAACTACTTCAGCCACAATGATCAAGATTCTATTGGATGAATGTCTACCGAAAAAATTAAAGTATCGCATTGAAGAGTTAGATCCGGAATTCTTTACAAAAACAACTCCTGAAATGGGATGGGCAAGTCTTTCGAATGGAAAATTATTGTCAGTGGCAGAAAGAGAATTTGATGTTTTTATTACCAGTGACAAAAACCTGAGCTTTCAACAATCTATCACCTCTTCTTCTATCCAGGTTGTACTATTGAAAGCCAGAACCAATACCTATGAAGACCTATTGCCACTGGTTGAGATATCACAACCTATCATCAACACTCATGAACCTGGTAAATATATAGAAATCGAGTAGCGGTTGCTATATCAAGCGAAACGTGTCGTACTCGCAGTAACACCCGTAGTAGTAAGGTCCATCAAATTGCCAGCTACCGTGCGGGACAAAGTCGATGCGGCGCTTAACAGCTATGATGCGGGAGCAATGGTTAAGATTTCACTCTCGTATCGCGATGCATTCTGGCGCGAACTGACTAAACCAGAGAACAGACATTCGGTGGGATCTATGTAACTTTACTTACCATTACTGCTGTTCATATATTTTCTTGCAGTAGCAGTGTGGACACATCGACCGTACCAATTCTGGACCCGGCTCAGAAATCAATGCCAATACTGAAATAGTGCACCCTCCTTCCGAATCCATCACCACCTTCCAGGTCATATGGCCAGGCAATATCATAGCGGAATGGCATTCCGAGGAGAATCGTCCGCAGGCCGAATCCGGCACCACCCAGATATGCTTCGTGATCATTCCCGTCCCAGACAGATCCTGCATCCACAAAAGCTGCTCCCTGAATATTATAAAACGGAATTATGGGAATCGGACCCGGCAACAGAGCGGCAATCAGCGGAAAGCGGAATTCGGCATTAAACAGGCCGAAGCGATCACCGATTGCAGAGTTGAATAAATGTCCCCGCATAGGCAATGCCGGTAAGGAGAGGAAAATATCTTCCAGGCGATCGGTCTGAAGCCCGCCCTCGGCCCATTGAAAGTTGATCCAGTTCTGAATACCACCCATGAAGAAGCTCTGGGCGTCTGGCCCGAATGAGGAGGCGCCGGAGCCGCGAAATGCAAATACATAATTTCTGCCAAGATGGAAGTACCGCCTGTAATCACCAAGCAGAGAGACAAATCCGATCATATCGGATGTGATCGGTGGGCTTCCTGTAATACTTAATGCATAACGTGAACCCGATAATGGCGAAAGGAATCCCGGAAGAGTCCGATCTCTTGTCAAAGTTACTTCCGGATAGAAGAAAAAGGTATCCTCTGTATCACTGACTCCGGCATAGACGAGACTCAGATCACGGGAGAGATTGATGAAATTCATCGAGAAATCCACCCGTGTAAATTTGCTGAAGGGGTATTGGACCTGTAATCCGGGCCCGTAGTAGCGGAAACGGACCTGTTCAATATCCAGTCGTCCTGTATTGGGGTTCTGGACAAACACCCGGAAGTTTCGTGCCGTATGGAAATACCGGATGAGATAATTGGTCCGGTTGGCAAAATAGCCGTATGAGAGCTGGTAATCGCTGTTTCTGAGATCAAACTGCAGGTTAGTGGCCAGACTGATCCGGTGATCACCAAGCAGGTCGGAGAACATGAACTGAGCCATGGCATAGGTGCCGTAATAGGTCGAAACACCGCCCTGACCATAGGTAATATCCGGTGAAAATGTAAGTCGGTATTGTCGTGGAATGTATCGTCCATCGTCCGTGCGGGTTTCCCTGCCACTCTCGACCTCTTCGACATGTGATGTTGTAAGTAGGTCATCCATGTCATCTTCGAAAACATAATTCCGA
>SLLW01000047.1 GCA_007133875.1 Balneolales bacterium
ACCTGATCCTCAATGTCGACAACTGTTTCGCAACCCCCTATCTGCAGCAGCCGGGTGATTATGGTGCCGATCTGATCATCCACTCAGCAACCAAATATATTGACGGACAGGGACGCACCATTGGCGGTGTGGTGGTCGGCCGGCAAGACCTGATTGACGAATTGCGCTTTTTCGGACGCCATGCCGGGCCGGCCATGTCGCCGTTTAATGCCTGGGTCCTCTCAAAAAGCCTGGAAACGCTCTCCGTCCGCATGGATCGCCACTGCAGCAATGCCCTGGAATTTGCCGAATTTCTGGAAAATCATCCGGCCGTTGCATGGGTGAAATACCCCTTCCTCCCCTCCCATCCTCAGTATGAACTGGCCAAAAAACAGATGAAACAGGGAGGTGGTATCGTAGTCTTCAATTTCGAAGGCGGACTCGCTCCGGCACAACGGTTTATCGATCGGCTGGAGATGCTCTCCCTCTCCTCCAACCTTGGCGATACCCGGTCGATTGTCACACATCCGGCATCCACAACCCACTCCAAACTGACCGAAGAGGAGCGGCAGGCGGTTGGGATTACACCCGGCCTGGTCCGGATTTCGGTGGGACTGGAGCATATTGATGATATCATTGCTGATGTGAAACAGGCCCTGGAAAAGGTGTAACAAAAGGTTAAAAACTGCAACTTCTTGCCACAAAGGTGTATAAAGTTTTTAAACCTTATTAAAACTTCCGGATTGGAGAAAGAATACGCCATCAGTCCCGTTTGACGGGTAACGTTCGCAGTACCATCAATGAACAGTTATTTTATCATAAAACGAGGATGAACATGTTGAAGAAAATGATTGGATTGGTTGTCGTATTCTCATTTGGAATTGCAGCCTGTGAGAGCGAACCGGAACCGATGCCACCACAGGAAGATCCCGAGGAAATGCCGACTGATGACCAGCAAATGGGTCAGGCACCTCAAGCCTCCGATGTTTCGGATGAAGAGCTACGGCAATTTGTAGAGGCCAACATCGAAGCTGAGGCTCAGCAGATCAATCCGCAGGCCGATCCGGAAGGATTGCAGGAGGTCATCGAAGAGACCGGACTGGATATGCAGCGGTTTGAAGAGATCAATTTTGCCGTCAGGCAGGATCCGCAACTGCAGCAAGAACTCCAGCAGATTTTCCAGGAGTATCAAAACGAGCAACAGGGATTCTGAGCCTCCCAAAATAAACGTTATCATGTAACAGAGAAAAAGGCCATGCTCCAGGGAGTATGGCCTTTTTTTTGGTATCAAAATGGCTCATTTGCTATCATTATGGCTCATTTGTCACATGTGAGCCTACCGTTAAAACCCTTTCTTCCGCCTCCGCTCGACCTCCACGTTCTCACGCTCAATCCGGTTTCTCTTGCTTCCGGATGCGAACCGATATCCAAGGGTAAACCACACCGGTACGGGTGACATGTGGATCACCCCTTCCGACCGGCTGTGAAAATCCGCGGCATCAATGACAGATCCCCGGTAGGTAAATGACCGGCTGAACGGAATCCCGCTCTTCATACCGGCTTTGAAACCATCCCCGAATGCTTTTTCCAGGGATACAAAGTAGAGCGCACTCTCGTAATAATCATTTTGAATACGATTGACCGGACTGGTGTACTGAAGCTGAAATGCTGCGGTGACCCCATACCGGAACGCCGCGTAAGCGGAAATGCCGGTATCAAAAGCCAACAGATCCCGATCTGTGATTTGGTGTTCACGAGCCGCACTGTTCGGCCGGGAAGAGACATTAAACAGCCTCATATAAGGATTGAAAGATAACCGGTTGCCCATGCTCAGTGCACCGGTGAACCGAACCCCGTATTCGTGAATATCACCCAGGTTGTGTGTTCGGGTCTCAAATATGCCCTCGTTTGTAACCGTGGTCGCCTGCCGGATATCATCCAAACTCGTATTGTAAAAAACCTGAGCCGCGATAAAATTACTGCCAATCAGACGGGAGTACTCGACACCGGTATGATTTCTGTACACAGGCCGGAGCTCCGGATTGCCGGATCGCACCGTATAGGGATCCTCAATAGCGTATTGGGGATGCAGCTGATACAGGCCGGGGTACCGAACGGACCGTTGATAGGTAAATCGGAGTGTCTGTACCGGACTCAGCCTGTACTGTCCTGATACCTGCGGAAAAAGGGATCGGTATCGGCTGGTTCGTTCGCCTTTCAGTCCCGATTCGGCATGCTCATACCGCAAACCCGCCTGCAGCGTATATGGTGTTCTCTCATACCCGACAGAACCATAAACGGCATACACATCATCACTAAACGAAAAAAGATCGTCTTCAAAATCTTCCATCGTCCTGAGGGTCGACCGGACACCGGATTTCAGCTGGATTCGGTCACTCACCGGAAGCGCATAATCCACCTTCAGTATAACCGAACGCTGACGCGGTTTCACCGTATTCACCTGGTGGTAGCCGGTTTGTCCGTTACGATAGCTGATGCTGTTCTCCGCATTCAGGTGATAAAAACTGGCATCCGCGGCAATCTCATGGCCGGGAGCTTCTCCGATCTTCCGTTTGTAGTAAAGCGATGAGAACGTGCTGTAGTTGATGTCATGATCCTCTTTCGTTGCGGTCCAGTCCGCCTCACCGGTTCCGGTTTGCACGACAACATCACCGCTGTGTTCCTGTGAGAACGGGTTAAAGTACCCGTAGAAATTCAGTTCGTCTTTGTCACTCATGAAATAGTCGAATCCGTAATGAAACCGGTGTGACCATCCATTTTGCCGCAGATGCTGCCGGGATTTGTAGGTTCCGGGAGTGACAGAATTGAATATTTCCCGGGTATCCTCTTCGACGATCTCCAGTGAATTTACCTCCCCGTTGTAGGAAGTAAACAGATTCCATTTTCCCGCACCATAATTCAGGCTGTATGAGGGGAAGATGTAAACCTCGGAGTCGGACGTGGGAATTTCCAGGTGGATATGTCCGTCCAGGCCCCGATCCTGTTGTTCGGCCAATAA
>SLLW01000041.1 GCA_007133875.1 Balneolales bacterium
CGGATAAGCTCCGGGTAAGGATGGATCCAATCATACCATTTTTCGTAATCAGATGGATCCTTCAGTCGAAAATCGGAACTCATATCGATAATTCGGCCCTTGTAGCCGGCATCAAAAAGTGTTTTTGCCACCTCCGCTGATTTTCCGTGTGGAAGACCAAGGAAAATGGCATCGGAATCATCGGCAGCGAGTTCTTCAAACCCGAGAATCGGAAGCTCGACAAGCGACTCCATTCCCTTATACTGGTCCTGGAATTGCGATCCGGCAGACTTTGCGCCATAAAGTCTTGTGATGGTGGCATTTGGGTGGCCGTGCAGAATGCGCACAGCTTCCATTCCGGTATACCCGCTGGCGCCGACAACGGAAACGGTGATTGACTGACTCATATGAACGGCTCTTTTTTGGTGGGTGCGGCGAATGTTATTTCGGCGACCATGTCACCCAGTTTTTCCGGCTCGGCCACGGCATTGACGGCCCTGATTCCGAGTGTATTTTGAATAAACTGAATTCCGACCAGGTTATCGGTCACCGGTCCGGTGATAATGGAGATGGAACTGGTGTATCGTTTCCTGAAAAAGTGATCTGCCGACCAGCACCCCATAAAATCCTGGGCAGCCACGACATGCGTACGGGTAAACTGCATCAGTTCCTTGTCCATCAGCAGGCTGTCCACTCCGTAAGCCCCGATGATACCGTCACCGAATTCCAGAATAATGACATCCGGATTAAAACTGTTCAGATGTTTGATGAGGCCTTTGGCCATCGGAAGAATGTTCTTCCCGGTAGTCGATACCAGTCCGGCCATCCCAAAATGCGCAGCGGCAATAGCACCATTTTCTTTCATTTCGCGTGTATCACGCATCAGGGAAGCACCTGTCAGTTTTGCAGCCGCGACTTTATACCCCTTTGCGGTGAGTTGCTTGACGATCATGGTGGCAGCCATGGTTTTACCCACATGCATACAGGTTCCGGTTACGGCAATCAACGGGGCGCTTTCCGACAAGTTGTACTCCCACTCAATGGCATAATCCTGGATACAGGCGTGTTTGAGCAAGCCCTCTTCGTCATCGTCATCAGGAATCATTACGGCACCAAGCACCTCGACACGCATCGCGGGTCCGTGATCGGGGTGGGGCGACTGACAATGTCCCAAAATTCCACCCATATTCAGGATATGCAGAATATCCCCCTTTTTTATGGAACGCGGAATGATACCGCTATACCCACGCAGTGCCTGCCGTTCACCGAGTGCTCCAACAACGATCTGATCCTTTCCGTAGGGAATAATAGAGGCATCACTCGTTTCAATTTCATTATAGCGGTCTTTGGTATCCAGTGTTTTTACCGCAATTAAATACCCCTCCTCCGCAACAATGTTTGGAGCTATTTTTATGTCATGATCCAGTTTAACGGATGCGGAACTGGAAGCGATGATGTCCGCTTTGATATCTTTTGTTACCATATAAGTATGAATATGTCTGATTTATCTGATTCAAACGGCCGGTTATGTCTGTGACCTGTTGTAGATTTGTGTTCTGATGCCGTACAGTTTTGAAAATGCCCGCGCTTCGGGGCCATCCCAGCCTCCGGCTGATTCACCATAACTGGCGATGTCGTTATTCATGATATTGTACGGTGATGATGCCTTGAGCGGGAAAAGTGTTCCACGGCAGGCATAAATGGTGACTTCCCCGGTCACCCGTGCCTGGGTCGAGTTGAAAAAGTTCTCGATATCGCGCATAACAGGATCGTAAAAACGAGCTTCATGCAGCATGGTACCGTATTTGTCAGCGAGATTGTCTTTGATTTGCCGCTGTTCCTGGCTAAGTGTCAGTTTTTCAATTTCGTGGTGACCCATATAAAGAATTTTAGCAACCGGCGCTTCGAACCCGATCCGGCCTTTTATTCCCAGAATCGTATCGCCCAGATGCATCCCCATGCCAATTCCATGATACCGCCCATATTCACGCAGAGCCTCTAGCAGGGCGGAGGCGTCCATCTGGTGGCCATTAACCGAAACCGGCAGGCCATGGGCAAAGTCGATGGTCAGCTCTTCGGGCTCATCATCCAGTTCATGAGGGGGTTTCAGATTGGGAAACGCTTCAAATGGCAGCGCCTTCTCACTGGTGAGGGTCTCCACCCCACCAACACTGGTTCCCCATATACCGTCATTGATCGAGTATTCGGTCGTTTTTTGGGGGACTTCAAATCCGCGTTCCGTCAGGTATGAGGTCGTATCCTTCCTGGTAAGACCCTTGTCACGGATCGGGGTAATGATATCCACATCGGGCATTCCGGTTCGTAAAGCGATATCAAACCGGACCTGGTCATTTCCGGCACCCGTTGAACCGTGGGCGATCCTTTTGGTGCCCTGCTGCCGGGCGTATTCCAGTATCAGTTCCGCCTGGATATACCGTTCCGCTCCGACGCATAGCGGGTACGTTCGATCCCGCAACACATTTCCCTTGATCAGATATGAGAGGATTTTATCATACAGGGAATGAAAACCGTCAAAACAGGCAAACTCTGCAGCACCAAGAGTGAGCGCCCGTTCGCGTATGGCCTCCTTGTCTGTTCGTGTCAGGCCCACACAATCTACAATGACAGCATGTACTTCCGTATTATACTTTTCTTTCAGATAGGGGATACAGAAGCTTGTATCCAGCCCTCCGCTGTACGCCAATACGATAGGATCATTCATGGTTTAAGGGATTAATTTTTAAATAACACCGTGGATGGTACTTTTTCTAATGTTTATTCCGGTTACTTATAAAAATAGGTAAAAAAAAAGGCAGAACCTGCGAAGATCCTGCCTTTTAATGATTTACAAATAAACCTCATCAGACACAATCTTCACACAGAGCAGCCATACGGCGGCGGCGAATGCGACGGCGGCGGTTTTCAGTGCGTAGATTGTATATGACTTTATTATTCATTGAAAAAGAAGAACCGAATATTTTAACAGAATGTCAATCGCCGGACATCATTTCCC
>SLLW01000238.1 GCA_007133875.1 Balneolales bacterium
CCGGTGTGCCCGGAGGTATGGTCAATCCGGTAACCGGACAAAAAGCCAATGTCGTCTGGAGGGCGGAGACAAGCATGCAACTGCTCGAACAGCGCATTGACCTCATATCCAGCCATGCCAGTGAGCAGCTCTCATTGAATAACGGTGTGCTGCGCCCAGCTATTGATGAGAAACTAAGCCAGAATTTCCGTTCCGCGATGAAGTACGGACGCTGGCCCAAAGGATGGGTCGAATGGGTGAATGCAAATGATACAGCCGCAAAGCATCCTCACCTTAAAAAAGCTTCCGGATCCATATTCGTCCGCAAAGGCAAGGTCATCCAGACCCCCGCCTATTTGCAGGCGTACAAGATTTTTCTTGAGAAGCTGGGTGTTGTATTCGAAACAGGCGGCCCCTATCAACTGAATAAAGAAAATGGCTGGACACTCGACAACGGGTCCACATTCTTTACAGCCCCGGTGGCAGTGATTACATCCGGACACAAATCCCGTGAAAATAAATACTGGAATGAGCTTCCCCTGAGCTCCGTCAAAGGACAACTTGCCGTTTATACATGCGATGAACCTGTGGATACGCTGCCCGCCATTTCCGCTTACGGCTATATTGCCCCTGTGGATCGCAATACCCTGGCCGTCGGCAGCACCTATGAGCACCACTACTCGGATGAAGGTCCGGATGAGGAAGGAGCAGGGCTGCTCGATCAGAAACTGGAGGAGTTACTTCCGGGGCTCTATCCGAAATGCCGCCTGACCGATCAGTGGTCGGGAATCCGTGCTACGACACCGGACCGCCTCCCTATTGTCGGTCAGCATCCGGAACATGAGCGGCTGTTTGTATTCGCCGGACTGGGATCCAAAGGCCTGCTTTACTCCGAGTTTATCGGAAAAATCCTGGCCGAACATCTGCTGACCGGCCTGAAACTTCCCAAGGATATCTCACTCTACCGATTTTCCAAATTCCGTGATCTCCGTGAAGCGGCCAGGGATAACGCCAAATGAGTTATTAAAAACTCTTTAAAACCGCATAACAAATCCACTCCAGGCGGCAGCAATATTGGCTCCTCCCCGTTGGGAACTGGGGGTTGTCATCATACCGACAGAAAATTCAAACGCGTTGAAATTCACTCCGGTACCGAATGACAGATTCATAGCCGAATGGCCTCCCAGCCTCATGCCAAACCTCATGGGAATCACATTAATGATCCGGTATTCGGTTCCCAGGGCCGTGTACATTCTCCTGCTGTTGATACCCCTGTTGTTGAATCCTTTGCCAATATCCAGCATCACATCAAGCCTGCCCATGGTCAAGGCACCGCCGACGTTGACCATGGATGTGAGCCCAACCCGGTGGGAGGATACATCCCGCGGAGAAAAATTCCCGTAGATATCACTGCCGATGCTGTCTTCGAGGATATAGTCAAAATAGCTGGAGAGTTCCCCATCATGTTCTTCATCGATGTATTCAAAATCGATTTCCGCTCCTGACCAGTCAAATGTTTCCACTGCCCGAAAATCACCGGCATTATTGCTAAAATTGATGCCGCCGATATCGGTAAAAGATAGCGATGCCCGCAGGATCTGAGGCCCTGATCCGATAACCGGCAGATCAATATCTTTCATATACCACTCCCAGGTACCGCCCAGGTCAATAGCGAACCCGGTACCCTGGACCGAACCGGCATCGGAAAACGAGTCGCCGCCAACATAGTCCGACAGTACGGCATCCGAATTATCAAGAACCCTTCGCTCATGATAGTACTGCTCCAGATCTTTGGTCAGCTCACCGACACTTTCAATATAGTAATCAAATTCATGGATCACCCGGGCATCCTCACCTCCGGTGACCTGCAGGCGTGAATCAAAGCCGATTTTTGCGTAGGATAAACCAAACAGGATTTTCGGTGCCACTCCGGCATAGATACGCTGGGTCCCGGGGAGAAACTCCTCCTGATTACGCCAGACCTCCATGGCATATCCGAATGACAGCTCACCGAACGCCAGCATTTCATTGTTCAGATTCACATTTTTCCGATCCCCGAAAACCTCGGTGTTGAGGCCGGTCAGGCCCAGCTGAAACATCCCTTTGCTGATACCCAGAGTTGACATGGCACGCATCCGGAAAGCGGCACTAAATGCCATATCATCCCTTCTGTAACTACCCCCGATTGGCACAACTCCCAAATCGAATCCCAGGTACTGCATGTCGTCTGACCCGGAACCGAACCAGTCATTCGAAATACCGATAGCTGTCTGTGTATCAATCAGTTTACCGGTGGTAAAATGCTCATTATAGAGGGAAATGTTCACCAGTCCGCCACCGACTCCGGAACTCAGGCCGCCGAGTATGCCGATGGTTACCCGTTTGTTGCCATCAGGGATCATCAGATTGGCCGGATTGATAAAATTGGCATGGTAGCCATTCATATAGGCTCCGCCGCCGCCGCCAAGGGCCATGTTGGATGCCGTAACATGCATTCCCTGAGCGTGAACATTGCTGAAGAAAAACAGCGATGTCACGACAAAAAGTGCAGAAAAACAACCATTGGTAATCGTTCGATTCATATCGGTTCCTGTCATCAATTCACTCGAATAGTGGTTTGCATACTGGCATTTATGCGCAAAGTAATAGCATCGTCGGCGCGAAGCTTGACTTCGCTCGAAATATCATCCTGACTGGTTGCCAGATCGCCAATAAGCCGAATACTTCGGGTTCGGTAGAGGTTTTCCATCTGATTTTGATCCAGCCGGATTTCTGTCATTCCACTGTTTGACTGCATCACAAACCGGCTTTCTGAATCCACCTGAGCCCCGTCAATCATAAAACTGACGGGTGAAAAAGGCTCACCGGTTACCGTTTCAATAACCTGGTCATGCTCATCCCTGAACTCCAGTTCAAAACCGGTCCGGAACGGAAGGCCGTTTTCATAAGCGATATGAAGGGTAACATCTGAGAGCTGGAGATCATCTTCCGGTGAAGGAAGGTCCGA
>SLLW01000222.1 GCA_007133875.1 Balneolales bacterium
AAACGGGGAGCATGCCATCATAAATCAGGACATCAGAAATTATGCCGGTACCAGTTCAGGTGAGAGAAAAGCCAGGAGCTAACTTGCAACCTGACAACGCCAGCAATCGCTCCAATTTGTCAAGTAATTTGCGCAAAATACTTGACAAATAACAATACTTTATTATCTTTGTTTTTCTTAATTAACAACCTGTCAGTTAGTGAAGATAGCAGAGAAAATAGAGCGTAGAATCATTAGGATGCAGAAAGGTACAACCTTCAAGTATCAGCAACTGGGGGTTGATAAATCGGAGTACAGTGCTGCCGCGAAAGCCATTGAACGTTTGATTAAGAAAGGGATCATCCAAAGGGTATCTACCGGAGTATTCTACAAACCAAAACAATCTGCATTTGGTGAACTGAGGCCAAGAGAAGAAGAATTACTTAAGCCTTACCTATTTCAAGATGGGAAACGCATTGCATACATTACAGGAGGATCATTGTACAATCGCATGAGCTTAACCACACAGGTGCCTAAAACAATCAGGGTAGCCAGCAAAGTAAAGCGGATAACTACCAAAATCGGAAAAACACAAGTAAAACCTGTAAAAAGCTATGTAGATGTAACCAATGAAAATTACTACCTGCTGGAAATTTTGGATGCACTTAAAGATTTCAAGACCATTCCCGACCTTAACAAGAAGTCAGCCATCATGTTACTTAAAAACAAGATCATTAACCTATCCGAAAACGATCAGTCCAAAATAATCCGGTACGCTTTGAAATACCCGCCAAGAGCAACTGCACTACTGGGAGCGATTCTGGAGTTTTCCGAGAAAAAGAGCGGTCTGGAAAGTTTGAAAACAAACCTGAACCCATTGACCACCTATAGAATCGGAATCAAAGAAAAAATATTGCCAACAGCACCAAAATGGAATATTATCTGATATGCATTTGCACAAAAACAAAGGTCTTCTACAAGATGCCATCCTTGCAACAGCTGAATACCTGGACATGAGAGATATTTATGTAGAGAAAGACTATTGGGTTACCGTTGCTCTGTATGAAATTTTCCATTCGGATATAGGCGATCATTCTGTTTTCAAGGGGGGTACAGCACTATCCAAGTGCCACAAACTGATAGACCGGTTTTCAGAAGATATTGATATGGTTGTGCTTCGAAATGAAGGAGAGAACGATAATCAGTTGAAAAGAAAGATCCGGACAATCGGTAAAGTTGTGGAAAACATAATGCCGGAAATTGAAGTTGCGGGGGTAACCAATAAAAAAGGAAACATTAGAAAAACCGTTCACCAGTACAAGAAGATATTTGATGGGAACTTTGGTCAGGTAAAAGAACACGTAGTGGTTGAAGCTACCTGGTTAGGGAATTTTGAACCATTCTCTGAAATGCAGGTCAGCTCCTATATATGTGAAATGATGAAAGCCAAAGGCCAGGATGGATTAATCGAGCAGTATAAAATGGCTCCATTTACAATTCGGGTATTGAGTAAGCTGAGAACATTCTGTGAGAAGATCATGAGCCTGGTAAGGTTTTCCAGGTCAGAAGACCCCATCGCTAATCTGAGAAATAAAATTCGTCATGTATATGACATCCATCAAATGCTGCAAGATGAAAACGTCCGATTGTTTTTTGAAAGTGGTGAATTTGACGAAATGCTGATAAAGGTGGGTAATGATGACATGATTGGCCATAAAAACAATAACCACTGGATTCCAGAACATCCTTCATCGGCACTTATATTTTACAAACCAAAGGAAACATGGGGACTCCTCAGTACTGAATACAATGGTAATTTTAAAGATTTGGTAACTGGGGAATTACCTAATGAAAAAGCTCTCATTAAAACTTTGGGCACTATAGGTGATAGGCTAGGAAAAATAAACTGGGAAATAAAACTCCAATGAATGCAAATGAAAAGGCAGCTACCCCCCAACATCAATTCATTCCGATTGACGGTATTTTGTCTGTTGTCATTATGCTGCGGCAGCCAATTGTTCGGACAAGAAAGATTAAACCTGGCCACAGGGTCGGCTTCCCTGAAAGATGCATTCAAATTCCAATTTTGGCCCAGATCTTAACCTTTACAAATAAATAAATCAACTATTATGCGTTTAACCGATTGGATGAATTCGAAAATTAAAAAGTTCGGGTGGAAAGATATTGCCTGCATTGAACTGGCCAGCATTTCTTTCGGCCTGATGCTTGCCTCAATATTGCCATCTCTTATCTCTGTGAGCCCCTGGTGGTACTTGCTGATTTGGATTGTCCTGGCCTTAAAACCGCTGAGTAAGGTGATTGATTAGTCTACCATGGCTTCCTGACCCAGAGGCTTTTTGTTCAACTCCCGTGGGCTTTATTGACAACTATTCCGGAAAACTTATAGACTTGCAAAGGTCAACGTGCAATTATTTGGTTTTAATTCATATTTTTAACGGGACGAAGCAAATATCGCCTGCCTGTCAGCCGGTATTGTAATTCAGTAATTTTGTGGCATGGCTGGTTCCTTATTTACTCCGTTGAAGTGCACATTTATTTTTGGCTGGTGCCTGATTATTCTTTGCAAGGCTGGCTTTTCAGCACCTGCACAAACCATTCAACCACGTTTTGACGAACGGGTTGAGCTCATGTCTGTGGTTTTTTACCTGGCGAAAGCCAGTGAATATCAAAATGAAACAATCAAGCCGTATGTTCAAAGTGTCAATGATTTTTTTCGCCAGCATAAAAATCATGACTTGATAGATTATGTGGCCCAGGTCAGAAATGAATACGGAATAGCCTATGATGCAGTTATGAGCTATGCGTTGCATTTAAAAACTCAGGATAATGAGGTAATCTTTAACCATTCTCTTGACAAAAACTACCTGGATCCAAGATGGACGGAGGAGGTGGTTGATGAGTTTCTAGCCCTTTTGAATGCTTTCTACCGGGAAACAAACTTTCGTGCCTTTTTTGAAAACAACAAAGAGCTGTATGAG
>SLLW01000097.1 GCA_007133875.1 Balneolales bacterium
GATGATAACAGAGATGATGTGGAACTGACGATTCTGGCATTGGAGCAGAATCAGATTGACAACGAAGTAAAAGTGGCCCGGAATGGGGAAGAGGCATTGGCAATTTTATTCCCCAAAAATGGCAACGTTACCAATCTGCCAGCTGTTATTCTGCTTGACCTGAATATGCCCAAAGTTTCCGGGCTGGAAGTTCTCGGCGAGATCCGGAAGCATGAACGGACACGGCGCCTTCCGGTGGTTATTCTTACATCATCTCTGGAGGAAAGGGATATCATTAATGGCTATAACCTGGGCGCCAACAGCTATATCCGCAAACCGGTTGATTTTGACAATTTTGTACATGCCATTAAACACCTTGGTTTATATTGGCTGGTTTTAAATGAACTGCCGGCCGAAGCCGCTTCTCACCGTTGACGGAACACTCACCCGAACCATGGAGATGGAATATATGTCAAGCTCCCGATCAATTGATGTTTTAATGGTAGAAGACAGCCCTGACGATGCCTACTTGATTGAACTGGAATTGGTTAAGGCCGGTTATGAGGTTCATATAACCAGAGTAGAAACAGCCGAGGCACTGGAAGCATCACTCTGTGAAAAAAAATGGGATGTGTTGATCAGTGATTACAATCTTCCCGGATTTGATGGACTATCGGCATTGCAGATTGTACAGGAGAAGGATGTGGATATCCCTTTTATTCTGGTTTCCGGAACTGTTGGCGAAGAGTTTGCTGTGGAGTCGGTTCTTGCCGGAGCCAATGATTATGTGATGAAGGATAACCTGAAGCGGGTTCCGGTTGCCGTCCAGCGCGAAATCAGTAACAAGATATTACGTGATCAGAAACGGGCGGCAGATGAAAAAATCCGTTCATCGCTCAAAGAGAAAGAGGTGATGCTCAAAGAGATCCATCACAGGGTAAAGAATAATATGGCAGTGATTTCGGCCCTGCTGACCCTTCAGGCCGATTATGTCAATGACAAACGATCCCGCCAGTTGTTCCATGAAAGTGTGGGGCGTATCAAGTCTATGGCACTCGTTCATGAAAAACTGTATCAATCGGAACTAATGGCTAATGTAGTAATGGATGAATACCTCCGTGATCTGGTTGCCACGATTGAAGAGAGTTATCAAAGGGATGATCGCCGTATTAATGTTCAGGTTACCGCCGATAACTCTATTTTGGATATTACAAAAGCGATTCCCTGTGGCCTTATTGTCAATGAACTGCTCACGAATGCCTTTAAACATGCCTTCACCGGAAAAGAAACCGGTAACATCCATTTGATACTGGAAAACATAACCCCGGTAAACCGATGCAGGATACAGGTTAAAGACGATGGTATAGGGATACCTCCCGATGTACTTGACAGAAAACGTTCATCGCTCGGATTTACCATTGTGCAGGGCCTTGCACAACAGATTGTTGCCAATATGGAAATTTCAACGGAAAATGGCTCGAATATCACCCTGGAATTTGATTGTGATTAACCGGTACTTGCCATTTTGCCTCTGAAATCACGCAGGTAAAGCTCCGGCGCTATCTCAGTGATGATACTCGGAGACCAGAATGTCGGAGATGGCATCCCAGGTATTGCAAATATAGTCGGCTGTAGTTCTATTCTCGTCATCATCCGACACACCGGTGTACAGAATGGCCTTCATGCCCACTGCCTTGGCTCCCATTACATCGGTCCGTTGCATGTCGCCAATGTGCCATGATTTTTCAGGTTTCCCTTTTGTCGCGGTGAGTACGCTTTTGTATGCTTTGGGATGAGGTTTGCTCACTTCAAGCTCATCGCTGAATGCAAACGCATCAAAATATCGCAGCAGGCCTTTCATATCAAGATAGCGCTTGAGTACCGATCCCGGTGAAAACTTGGTGTCGGAGATAATCGTGAGCGTGTAGTAGCGGCGGATACTTTCCAGTGCTTCTTCCACCCCGTCAGCCAGATCGGGTGCACCCGGGAAAAAAGACTCCCGGTACACCTCGGCAAGTTCATCCCTTTCGGCCGCACTTGCCGGCACTGCCAGGGCATTCAGCATCCCCCGGACCAGCTCGGCTGTCGTCAGCGTCCGTTGCCGGCCAATCCACTCTTCGTCAAATGCCCGGGTAACAATCTTCCGCGCCTCACGAATCGCATCGTCATCCGGCTCCCGGCCATATCTTCGGGCTACTTCCCGGATTGCTTTGATGCGGGCTTCTTCACGAATGTCACCATTCGTCTCTGCCTTGACAAGCGTGTTCCAGAAGTCCACACTGACCATTTTTGTCATGGTTATTCCTGAGGGTTTACTATCGCTGCTGGTTATTGATGTTGATTGCCGAATATGTTATTCACGACTTCGAACAACGATTCTTGTGGAATAATTCGGTTCTCTTCAAGCCAGTTGATATCCTGGGTGGCGGTGTGGACGAATCTGCAACACCCGCGAATAACCCGTAATCCAGGACTATTTCCAGTTGTCAATGTGCCGTCCGAGTGGTAATTTATGCCGAATGATAAACGGGCAGTAACCGGTCTGATTCAATGGCACAAACATTATTATCCGGCGACGATCTCGACCGCACCTACATGCGGCTCGCCCATCAATTCGTTGAACCGTTTGATCAACTGGACACGCTTGCAATTATTGGTATGCAGACCCGCGGTGTTGACATTGCCCGGCGTATTAACAGCTATATCAAGCATTTTTTTTCGGTGGATCTGCCCCTCGGTGTGCTGGACACAACGTTTTATCGCGATGATTTTCGCACAAAAATGCGGATGCCGTCTGTCCAGGTCACTGACATCCCGTTTGACCTCTTCGGCAAGGACCTGATTCTGGTGGATGATGTGCTCTATACCGGAAGGACGGTCCGGTCGGCCATGGATGCCCTGATGAGTTTCGGCCGGCCCTCCAGTGTCCGGTTTTGTTGCATGGTCGACCGTGGGCACCGCGAACTGCCGGTTACGGCTGATTATGTGGGAATGTA
>SLLW01000372.1 GCA_007133875.1 Balneolales bacterium
CCCCGCAGTTACACCTACTTCGGCCGGGGACAGGGGTCAGCGTAGTCCGCATTTGCTGATTCATTGTCGACGGAAGTTTGATTCTGTGCCGATCCACAAGAAACAGCAAGTAAAACCAGAACACCCAGGAATAAACGTATCAAAAAAAAAAAAAAAAAATTTGTCGAGGAATGTGACATGATTCAAAATATTTGAGTTATTTGAGCAGCTATTATATCCATGCCGGAAATGCCTTGTCCCAACCGGGAGTAAGTGCCATTGAAGCTACATTGCAATATTATTTAGCTTGTCAAATTGGCGTTACCACAAGAAAGTGCCGATTGTCCTTCCGGATAATACATACCGAAAATCACCTTTTTCTGATTTAACCTGAAAGGTCCGGGCTTGCTGAGAGCGGTTCACAATTACCATTTTGTGATCTCCGTCATCATTTACAAAAGCCATATAGTTCAGCTGCTCCTGTGGAGGCGTGGAAAAAACCCGGTGATCACCGGGTCGAATATGCCGGGAAACATGGGCAAGGATATAGTATTCTTCATTGCGGGAAGGTGCCCTTCCGTCTTCAGGAATAGTTACAACTCCACGGCAATTCTGGCATCCACCGTTTTTGGGTCCATCCTGCTCATTGAGTGCAAGATTCCAGAGCAGTGCATTTTTGGAGTTATGACGCATGGATCCAAGAAAAATATGATCCATGTTCCAGGTGATGTTGGACCAGAAATCGGTCGCCCATCCTCCACCTGAAATTTCTGTGAAGTAGAGGGCCTTGTCGGGATGAGCATCAATCACATTCGACATTTGGCTTACATCCCCGCCGTATCCGTGAAATGCTGAACCGACGACATATTGACGGGTTTCTTCATCATTAAGAATATTTATAGGATACTGATAATTATCCCAATTGTGATCATAAATAATGATTTCCGTTTGAATTCCCTTCTCATCAAAAAGCGGGCCGAGATGATCGCGGATCAGTACGTTCTGGTCTTGCCAGGGCATGTACATCGTCGGATATCCAGATGTTTCATGAAGGGGCTCATTTTGGACTGTGAGCGCATGAATTGGGATACCCTCTTGCTCATAGGCCTGAATAAACATCTTCAGGTACCGGGCAAAATCTTCAAAATGCTCCGATTTCAGACGTCCACCGTGCATATGACCGGTTGTTTTCATCCATCCGGGAGCACTCCACGGACTTGCCATGATCCATAAGTCCGGATTGATCTCAAGGACTTCCTGCATGACGGAAATAACATCCTGTCTGTCTATTTCCGGGATGGCGAAATTTTCCAGTCCCGGCTCATCACAATAAGAGTAGCTGCCTAATGAAAAATCAGAAGACCCGATGGTAAGCCGGATATTTGAAATGCCAATTCCATCCTCCGGATCAAACAGCTCAGTGAGTAAATCATGGCGATCTTCGGAATCCATTTGGCGAAGCAGATAGGCTGAAGATCCGGTCATTGCCGCACCGAAACCGGTAATGGATTGCAGCCGCTGACTCGCATCGGTTTCAATTACAATTTCCGCCACATCATCAGAAAATGAAACAGGGTTTTGCCTGTCATTGAGCTGCAACCGATTCGCCATCGTCAGGTACACCTCCACATCACCAACTTCCTCATTATCGCCGTTCATGCTTCCATTCTCGTCATTTCCCGGGGATACCGGATCATCATCACATGCACCTAAATAAAACAGGCAGACTATTCCGAGACCAACAATCGTCAACAGTTTTTTTCTAATATTCATATCGATGGTTTTATCACACCCTTCGGTGGTGTAAACTTAATATCCGACATTTTGTTCCAACCGGGGGTTTTTATCCAGTTCTGATTGCGGTATCGGCCATATCTGGCGAAATTCGGCGACACTGTAGGAAAGCGGACTACCATCCTCGTATCTCAGGTCACTCATAATCTCCAAAATCCGTCCGGAGCGTTTTAAATCAAAGAAACGGTGTCCTTCAAAAGCCAGCTCGAGGCGACGCTCCCTGAGGACCAGCTCCTGAGCTTCTTCACTACTGGATGCTGATACCGGAGGCAACGATACGCGGGCGCGAATATCATTGACCAGTTCCATCGCCTGGCTGATCTGCCCCAGCCGGGCGTGTGCCTCGGCTTTAAGCAGCATGATATCGGCAAGGCGCATCAATATGAAGTTCTGTGAACCGGTGGTATTGCGATACTTATTCACAAACGGATAGGTTGACGGATCCCAGTGACGATCGGTCCAGGAGCCGCTTACATCTTCAAAATGGATACTGGAATTAGACCGGATTTCATCGCCCTCCTGCTCAAAAGCATTTACCAGATCGAAGGTCGGAGTATTGAACTTTTTCCAATCGGTCCCTCGGAACATGAACACTCCCCAATTGCCGGTGGTGGTACCGTCGTAATTCACTTCGAAAATCGATTCGCTGGAATTTTGTACGGATCCGTCCCAGAGCGCATCATAATCGGAAAGCAGAGAATACCGACCACTCTGGATCACATGTCCTGCGTGCTCGATCACCTCTTCCCAGTTACCATGTTCGGCCTGCACTCTGGCCATCAGCCCTCGTACGGCACCCACCGTGGCGTAGCCTTTATCGCGGGCTGAGGTTCCCACTCTGGGCAAAGCGGTTTCCAGATCACTGAAAATCAATTCATAGGCTTCCTCCGGTGAGCTTGAAACCGGGTACAAAATTTCATATACCTCTTCAATATTTTCTGCATTGATACCGGAGACATCCGCTGTAATGAGGGGGATATTCTCCCAGAGACGGACGATATCAAAGTACGCCCATGCCCGGACGAAACTTGCCTCGCCCAGAATGCGATCCCGCTGACTATCCGCCAGGCCCTGAACCTTTTCCACATTCTCAATCACGGTATTGGTTTTGGATACCATGCCGTAAAGATATCCCCAGGCGCGGTTAACCACTTCATTGGTCGCCGTTTCACTCCACTCTTCCATTTCGAACATATTGGGGTTATCGGCACCCGCGTGGGCATTATCAGACCGGGCCTCTCCAATCAGAAAATAGTCCAACTGGAAGTATTCGGATCGATAGTCACTGTAAGCTCCGTTCAGCAGGCTTTCAATTTCACCGGCCGTGTAGCTCTTCTCCTCCGTATCGGTCTCATCAATCCCCAGCGACTCATTGGAGAATTGTGACAATGGCTCCCGTGACAGAAAATCATCGCATGACGTTAGAGCCGGAACTGCAAACAACAGCAGCAAGATGGTAAAATGGGTGGTTGTTTTCATATCTGACAGTAAATTAAAATTCAATATTGGTTCCAATGATGATCGTTCTTGCCTGCGGGTAGGTACCATAATCGACCCCGAGAGAGGTAGAGCTGGTTCCATAGGCATTCACTTCCGGGTCAAAGCCGCTGTAATCCGTGAATGTCAACAGGTTTTGGCCACTGCCGAATATCGACATGCTGCTCATACGCAGCGAATTGATCCATCGCTGCGGCAGTGAATATGTAAGTGTCAGGGTTTTTAGCCTCAGATACGATCCATCCTCAACAAAGCGGGTAGAGTTCCGGATATTGGACATATCACTCGTTGCTTTTGGAATATCGGTAACCTGACCCGGTTCGGTCCATCGGTCAAGCACGGCATCAGACTGGTTTTTATGGTCAAACATCCCTTCATAGTCGATGCGCGAGGCATTATAGATGTCATTGCCATGCACCCCCTGGAGGAAGACAAACAACTCAAACCCGCGATACCGGAAGGTGTTGGTCAGACCGTAAATAAAATCCGGCTGGGCGTTTCCAATCACGGTCCGGTCGGCGGCAGTTATAGTACCGGTTCCGGTCAGGTCCCTGTACTGGATCATACCTGTCTCCGGGTCCACTCCGTCCGACACATATCCATAAAACGATCCCAGAGCCATTCCCGGTTCAAGACGAATAACCGTCTGGTTATTAGGATAGATGGTGGCAAAATCATATACCTGATTCAGGCCCAATTCTGTCACTTCATTACGGTTGAAAGAGATATTGAACTCGGTGTCCCACTGAAAACGCCCCCTCAAATTCCGAGTATCCAGGACAAACTCCAGGCCACGGTTTTCCATCTTTCCGTCATTCCGGGTGATGTATTCGGCTGCACCAATCCGGGGTACAACCACATTAAGCAGCAGGTCGTCTGTCTTTTTGATGTAGGCATCGGCGGTAAACATAACACGCCCTCCCATGAGCATGAGATCAACACCGATATTGGTTTGTGTGGTTGTCTCCCATTTCAGGTCGGTATTCTCAAAACTGCTTCGGTACAGAGAAGGACCGGTTGGTGGCTGAGTCTCGGGTCGGCGACTTGTTGAGAACAAGCCATAAGAAGCATAATTACTAATCCCCTCCTGATTGCCTGTTACCCCCCATCCGGCCCGCAATTTTAAATCGTCGATAAAATTCACATTCTGCATGAAAGATTCGCCGGATATGCGCCAGGCAGCAGACAGCGACGGGAAAATACCCCAGCGGTTTTCTTCGGCAAGTTTTGAAGAACCGTCGTAGCGAATCGTCGAAGTAAGAATATACCTGCTTTGATAATTATAACTCACACGGCCAAGATAGGACATAAGTGCCCACTCCGAGCGAGATGTTCCGGCGTTGGTGATTTGATTTGCCACATTCAGTGTGCGGACAGAGGTGTTCTCAGGAAAGTCGCGTACACTGATATAGTTCAAATCCCACATATTGTGCTGCATCGTCATCCCGGCGATACCCTCGATTACGTGGTCTCCCAGATCAATGTTGTAGTTTATGGTATTTTCCAGCAGCCAGTTAAATTCACGGTTTTCATTATCGGTAGCCTGACCGTTTTCCTGGCGTCCAAAAGAGGTTCTCACCGGATCGATATACTGATACCAACTCCATCTGTTGTGATCTATACCAAAATTTGTTTGCCAGGAAAGGTTGGAGTGCAGGTCTACATTACTGACAATATTCCCTGTAAGACGATCACTCCGGTCCCATCCGGCACGTGACATATAAGCCATGGGGTTTTCCCATGAAGGTTGATAAGGGTTGGGCATGTAGCGTTCGGGGTTCTCCTGATCCCAAACCTGCAGGAAAGGCGGGGTATTGATGGCACTTAGAATGGTTCCACCCCGGGCAACACTCATATTATCCTCGGTATCGCGCCGGTCACGCTTGGTAAAAGAGATACTGGTGGCGATATTCATCCAGCTCAGCACCTGGTTATCCAGATTCAACCTGAAGTTGTAACGTTCGTTGGAAGCGGGATTAACAATCCCTTCTTCACTAAGATAACCGGCCGAAAGATAATATTGCATAAACTCGGTGCCGCCTGTAGCCGATAACTGATAGTCCTGATAGGATCCGGTTCCAAACGTTTTGTCCATCCAGTCGGTCGTATGAGTAAAAGTTTCTGGTACCGTTCCAGGGCCGTAGATTTCACCCATCAACTCCCGATACTGACCGGTGTTCAGAGTCTCAATCTGAAATGGGAGGTCCGAAAACCCGAAATTGGTACTCAGATTCACAGTTGCCACTCCATCCCGGCCTCTTTTCGTAGTAATAAGGACCACACCATTAGCTCCCCGGGATCCGTAAATGGCTGCAGAGGAGGCATCTTTAAGGATTTGAAGCGACTCGATATCTCTTGGGTTGAGATTCTGGATATTGGTGGTCGGAACTCCATCCACCACATACAGGGGTTCATTCCCGGCCTGCACCGAAGTGGAACCCCGAACACGGATCGAAAAACCACCACCCGGTTTGCCGGAGGGTTGAATCACCTGCACCCCGGCTGCACGACCCTGAATCGCCTGGGAAACATCACTGATAGGACTGCGCCCAATATCTTCGGTTGAAACTACAGATACAGAGGTACTTAAATCCCGGATACGCTGGGTACCATAACCGACAACCACCACGTCATCCATCCAAAGGACATCCTCCTCCATCGTAATCTCGATTTCATCGCGACCGTCGACAGGGATCTCCCTTGGGACATATCCCACATAGGCAACCAATAAAACAGCATCAGGCGAGGGTACTGTAAGTGAGTATTCTCCACGGATATTGGTAGTGGTACCAGTGGTTCCATCACGAACCGAAACCGTAGCCCCAATAAGGGGTTCACCGGTGGATGAGTCAACAATACGCCCGGTCACGGTATAATCCTGAAGCGACTCGCCTGCACCAAGAGGACCGGTATTTTCATTACCGGTAACGACAATAATATTCCCGTTTATCGAGTAACTGCTTTCGAGACTTGCAAAAAGTTGCTCCAGTACCTCTTCAACATTTTCGCCGTTGTAATTAATATCCACTGGTGACTCGCTTTCAAGGTCGGTGTCACGGTAAAACACACTATAGCCGGTTTGTTCCTCGATCATCTGCAAAACAGCCATGGGTGTCAGCCGGCTTTCCTGAAATGAGAGTTGCGTATTTTGCGCCTGTACGGGTGAAAATGCTCGCAATAGCAAAAGAATCATGACCAACATCAACGCCACCATACCGAATGACATCGATCGGGTTCTACTATGCTTTTGCTTTATGGAGTTATTTTGTGGATTCATATTTTTAATGATTATTTATTGCGTTTTTTGGGCCTGCTATAAATGTGACCATTCAGCACTAAAAAGGTGTGGCATATCAGTAACCATTTCGTCGCTGAAAAGCTTTTTATGGAACCGCTTCCAGTCTATCATGAAATATGCACCTATCTGCCTGTGTAACAATTTCAACCACTACATCTACTGCAATCCGCTATATCTCAACAATTAGAAATCTTCCCCAAACCGCTTAGCGGTCAGGATTCCGGTTGCTCCTCTTTTTCTATGACAATGCGATTATTAGTAATATCGTACGAAAAAGGAGTAGCGGTGCGGACACTTTCCAGGACCTGATAAATATTTTCCCGGTTGCGGAAAATTCCGGAATAACTGGTATCGTCAAACTGATCCCGGTCATAAACAATCTCCACATCAAACCACTTTTCCAGCCTTACGGCCAGCTCATCAAATGTGGCATTTCGAAACACCAGCAAGCCATTACGCCATGCCGTAAATTCAAAGGTACTGGTATCTGAAACTTCCAGAACCTGGTCTCGCTTTTGATAAACCGCTCTTTGGCCTGGTCTCATAACCGAAACCGTTTCCGACACCCCGTTGTCATCGGTACGCAGAAGCTCAACGCTGCCACTAACCAGCACGGTTTCCACATATTCATCCGCTGGATAGGCTCGTACATTGAAGGCGGTCCCCGTCACACGGATATCCTTATGAGATGTGGATATTATCAGGTTTCCAGACCGGTCTTCGGGTGTTTCAATATAAGCTTCCCCCTCCAGTACCAGTTTGGTGTCGCCTTGTGGTGCATGAGCGGCGTACTTCAACTCGGAATCTGAGTTAAGCCAGATTTTTGTTCGATCTTCCAGCACAAAATGAGATCGCTGCCCCATTTCCGTATGTACAGAGACAATAGGCGATTCTGTGGGCCCATTGATTTGCATAAACAGTACGACCGTTGTAATAACGAGTGGCAGAAAAAGAATAGCGGCAGCAGTTCGCAGTAAAAGTAACACCTGTACTTTCTTCAGCGGATGAACCCGGCTTTTCCCGGTTTCGTTAATTCCGGCCTGACTCACGATACGTTGCCATGCGACTTTTTCATCCGGTTGATATCCTTTACTCTCACCACCGGCAACATTCCAGGCCAGCTTGATTTTTTCAAAAAGAGTGCGGTTCGTATCAGACTCGGAAAGCCACTCATTTAAAGTGATCCTTTCCTGATCATCCAATGACTTTTTCAATGCCTTTTGGATCGAATTCCAGGGTATGTGATTGTTTCTGTTCATTCTGCTTTATGTTGATTTCTTACCAGGTTGACACCTTGAAACTGTATCCCCCCAAAAAAATTACTCGACACCCCAAACCACCGTTGCCGCACTTACCGGAGGAATCTCTGTAACCGCTCTCTTTCCATCGCTGTAGATATGGAAAGCAGTAGCCGTTTCAGAGGGATTAAACACAAGCAGTACAGTCCCTCCATCCGGCCGGGTAAATGCTACATTCGGCAGATCATCCAACTCGGTAGAGTAGATACGAACCGAACCCGGGCGTACGAATTTCGAAGCATGGGCGATAAAGTAATAAGCGTCATTACGTGTCACCTGGTCGCCGTCAATTGTAATACCCCCCAGACAAAGAGTGCATCCACCTTCAGTATGAGGTTCCAGGTCGGGGTTGGAAACCATATTCCACTGCAACACATTCCGGCTCCAGTTCCGGGGGGCTCCAATCATCAGGTTTTGCATATGCCAGGGAAAGTTGTCGGAAAATTCACTGTTGGCTCCCACCCACTGTTCCGTGAAATAAAGCTTTTTGTCAGGGTGTTGTTCATGAACCTCACTCATGGACGCGATTTCACCACCATACAGATGGAAAGCAGTACCGTGCACATAGCGGGCGGCTTCCGGATCATCCAGGATCTCCAGAGGGTAGTCGATCCGATCAAGATTGTGGTCGTAGATGATGATCTTTGTATCAATACCATGCTCCTGAAATGCCGGACCCAGATGATTTTTGATAAATTCAGCCTGTTCATCCGCTTTCATCAGCAGGCTGGGGTTGTTACCAGGGTGAAGAGGTTCATTCTGCACCGTGATGGCGTCGATTTGAATGCCCTCCCGGGCCATCTCCTCCACATATCGTACAAAATAAAGCGCATAGGCGTCATAAAACTCAGGCAACAAGCTGCCGCCAATAGAGTTTTGATTGCTTTTCATCCAGGTGGGGGGTGACCATGGAGAACCGAGTATGGGAATCTCGGGAGCCAGTTCAAGAATCTCCTTCAGCATCGGTATCAGATACGCCCGGTCAGGGTCAAGACTAAAATGCTCCATTTCCTGATCGGTTTCTCCTGCCGGCAGATCACTGTATGAGAAGACATACGGATCCAAATCGGAGGCACCGATGCTTACTCTCAAATAACTTACTCCAATACCATCTCCTGCGGTCGTAAACAGTTCACGCAGCAGTTCGGCTCTGGCCTCATCACTCATCTCCGAGAGCCACAAAGCGCTTCCCCCAGTCAGTGTATATCCGAAACCTTCCATTTCCTGGTAAGTCTGGTCCGGATCTATCCTGATTGTTACCGTTGCCTCATGGCTCTGGTCATTATCTTCTGAAACGAATATCAAAGGCTGATTCTGTTTCTCAAAAAGTGCAGACTTGTCAACACTGGTCAGCCATACCTCTGCGCTCATTTCTGTGTTTTGTTGTCCGCACGATAGCGGTATTGAAACTGTAATAAAAAGCAGCGCTATAAAAAAAAGAGCTCTGCAGCTAGGGAGCTGATTCATGGTGTTTGGTTTTATAATACTATAGGAGGATTGAACTTAAGCCTGGTACAATTGGTAATTGAACCAGTAAACAACTAATAGTAGTGACACGAAATAATATCTCTCCCCCCAAAAAAAAACTTCACCCTCAAAACAGATACAGGCAAAACCCCATTGTGCATAAAATCATATTATCAAGTTGAGGGCCGAGATACGCTTTTAGCTTTTTCAATGCAATCGTGATCTGATTTTCAATCGTTTTTTCCGACAACCCGAGTTTTTGAGCAATCTCCCTGTTGGTCATATCCGTATTACGACTCATGTTGAAAATAACACGACATCGCTCGGGTAGTTCACGAATGGCTTCCAATGCCTGACTGTGTAATTTTCGCATCCTTTCATCATCTTCAGCATCCGGTTCCTGAACGGCTTCAAGGGAGTTTTCCAGATGGCTAATTTGATTAATTTTTACCCTGCCAATATCTCTTATATAGTTTAAACAACGATTCCGAACAGAGCGAAACAAATAGCTTTTCACCGAAACAGTGATGATAACTTTTTTTCTGTTTACCCACAGACTGATAAACAATTCCTGAACGATATCTTCTACTACCTGATGATCTCCGACAAAACTGTGGGCATGTCGACACAACGGTGTATACCATTGGTCAAACAATGACCTGAAAGCCGATGCTTGATCATTTTGAATATCTGCCAACAGTTTTTCTGAACTTGTACCAGCCATAGACCATCCACCCACAGGTCAACTTTCCGTCTTCGGCAACCTCTTTACTATTCGTGCCTTATTCCGGAGTAAATAAATTCAGTGTATTGAAGCTTTGAAATCTTTGCGAATACTTATTCCCTTGATCCCGACATTTGATCCCGACATTTATATATTACAAAAAATACAATCGTTCCGGTATCCTCAATTTTATAACTGACCGGGAAGGGCTTTTTCGGATTTCTTTTAGGGGTATAGAATAAAATGGTGTCCCCCTTATTGAACAGGGATAAAAATCCCGATTTTACCCAACAAGAAAATATAAATACATATGAAAAAATTTTACAGTCTTTCATTAACGCTTGCTTTGTGCCTGCTTTTCTCCGGAGCCGCCACAGGTCAAAACCTGTTGCAAGGAGGTGACATGGAGAGCGAGGATTATTGGAATGTGTCCAATCTCAATTCCGATGTCGACGTAACCTATGAATTTGGTTACACTGCAACCACTCCGGAGCATGGTGAGGGTGGAGCACTGATGGTTTCAAGTTCCGTATCGGGAGAGGATGGTGATCAACTTTCCAACATTGTTTTTTACCAGGAAATCACCCTTGAAGGTGGTGAAACTTACCTCTTTGACGGAGCTTTCAAGGATGTTGAGGGATTGGATCAGTTTTGGGCAGAAGTAAGTATCCTGCCGGAACCACCCGAACTTGGTGAAGACTGGGGTGAGCACTTTTCCGGTTTTAACACCTGGGGTGGATGTGGCGATGGTGTTGACGGCACCTTCGTGGAAGATGGTTGTGAAGGAGATAACCTCTATACCGTTGAAGGAGAAGGAGAGCAGACCCTCTATCTCGGAATAAAAGTCGGCAATGGCAGCTGGGACGCGGGTGTCACGCAATCGTTTACCATATTGATCGATGAAGTCAGCCTTACCCTGGCCGACTTGGTTGAGTATAATGTAACTTTTAATGTTAATATGGCTGAAGCAGAAGGTTTTGACGCTGCTAATCATGATGTTTATATTACCGGTGAAGTGAGCGGATGGGCTGAACCAGGGACTGTTCCTGAACATCAGTTGAATCCCCACCAGGACCTGGAAGACACATATACAATTACCCTGACATTGCAGGAAAACTCCTATGAGTACAAGTATTTCTTTGTACCCCATGATGTCGACCAGAGCTGGGATTATGGCGAGTGGGACGGTGACCCAAACCGCTCTATCACCGTTTCCGAAGATATGGAAGTACAGGATATATGGGGCGAACAACCGGAACCTACCAATGTTCGTCAAATCGCAGATACCCCTGGTTCTTTCCAGTTGGAACAAAACTATCCCAACCCCTTTAATCCCTCAACTTCTATTGTGTTCAACTTGCAGGAATCAGCCCATGTCACACTGGAAGTGTTTAACATTCAGGGGCAGCACATAGAAACCCTGGTAAACAGCTCATTGAGTGCCGGTGTACATACCGTCAACTTCAATGCCTCTCAATTGGCAAGTGGCCTGTATTTGTACCGCCTGCAAGCAGGAAGTTTTGTACAGACACG
>SLLW01000226.1 GCA_007133875.1 Balneolales bacterium
GTTTGTGATGATATATCCGGCCGTTGGCCTCTCTGACGGTCGTAACTCTATCAATTTTAAAAATGAAATAGGAACGATTGAAACGGAAAGTGGCAGGACGTATCACGCTGCCAGTACCTCCATTGTTGCTGCGGAAATGCTGGAATTAATGAGAGATGAAACTCCGTATATGGTTATTGCCACATTTGTTATGATTTTCATTCTGGTTAACATCGGATTTCGGTCACTCCGTTGGTCCATAATCGCTATGCTGCCCCTGCTAATCGGATTGAGCTGGACATTCGGTGCGATGATCCTGATGGGACTTTCGTTCAACATGTACAATCTGGTAGTACTTCCGGCAATTCTGGGTATTGGGAACGACAACGGCGTCCACCTGGCCAGTCGTTACCGGGAAGAGGGGAAAAACAGTATGCGTGCCGTTTTAAGAAGTACCGGACAGCATATTTCTATCGGATCCATCACTACCATGCTTGGATTCGCCGGATTACTGCTGACCAGCCACCCCGGCCTTAATTCCATCGGTGTGATGGCTGTGGTCGGTATTGGACTGACCCTCGCATCCGCACTCACTTACTTGCCCTCTCTCGTTCAGATACTTGAGAAAAAGGGCTGGATACGGTTCTAAATCAAATGATCGTCGATACATCAGCCATTGTATTGAAAACGGTAACATTCAGTGAAAGCAGTCTGATCGTGACCATGCTAAGTAATGAGCATGGGAAAATGGCCGCAATGGCCCGTGGTGCACGCCGAAATAAAAACAAATTCGGCGGATTGTTGCAGCCCGGCTCGGTATTGGATGTTACCTATTACTATAAGCCGACCCGTGAAGTACAGAATCTGAACGATGTCACCCAGCGCAAAGCCACCTGGCAAATGCATCAACAGGTGGAAAAGATGGCAATCGGTCTTGCAACCCTGGAAATGTGCGAACAACTTTGCCATGAACACGAACCGATGCCGGATATTTTTACATTTCTGGAGGATTTCCTTTCATGGCTTCATACCACAGAAGCAAATCCCAAAAATTTATTTCCATATATACAATTTCGTCTGGCGCAGCTGACAGGAATCGCCATCTCCTGGGATACCGGCACTCCAATGCAACCGGGAAACAGCCCTGACGGGAACTTCGATTGCTATCTTAATGTAGAGGGTGGAAGGATCTCACTTTCGCCGGATGATGGCATTCATTTTGCATTGACAAAATCCCAAAGCCATTATCTGCGTTGTATCAGAAACGGAAAGAGATCATTGCTTCTTACCGAACCGTTCCCCGCAACAGAAATCAGAAATCTGATTCACCATTTGGATGTATATTTTCAATATCATATGGAAGGTGTCAAGGCGCGACGGTCAGATGCCATTTTTCAACAAATCCTTAACTGATACATGGCCCTTCATCAAAAAATACTGACGGCAGTTTTATTGCTTCTTACAGGCGTATTACTGGGCATTGTGCTTATGGTCTCCCGGGGATCATGGATTTCTCCGGAACGGGTCGAAGTTCGGTACACCGATGTCGTTCGCAGCTCCGAACCCATTGAACCCGCTCCCGGCGAGGAAGATTACTCGCCATCCTACATTTTCAGGGATATTGCCCGCGATATTGTTCCGGCCGTTGTATATATCGAAACTGACGTCGCTGTCGACCGGGCAATGCCTGATGACGAACATCATGAATTTGAAGAACAATTCTGGGAACGGTTTCTTCCCAGGAGACGGGCCCAAAGCATCGGCTCTGGCGTAATGATATCACCGGATGGATACATCCTCACCAATCACCATGTTGTCGACGGCGCTGATGATCGCATACGAGTAATGACGCATGATAAAAAAGAACATCGCGCTAAATTGGTGGGCGGTGATCCATCTACCGACCTGGCCGTCATTAAAATCGATACCGATAACGCCAATGCACTGGTCATTGGCAATTCCGACAATGTAGAAGTCGGTGACTGGGTGATGGCCGTTGGGAATCCGTTCAGGCTTCGCTCCACCGTTACTGCAGGAATCGTAAGTGCCAAAGGACGGGATGTTGATATTATAAGTGACCGGATGCGTATTGAGAGTTTTATACAGACAGATGCAGCCATAAATCGTGGAAACAGTGGCGGTGCACTGGTTAATACCAGGGGGGAACTGATCGGGATCAACACCGCGATTGCATCCGAAAGCGGATCTTATCAGGGATACGGATTTGCCGTTCCGATCAACATGGCCATGAAAATTGGCCAGGATATCATTGAGTTCGGCGAGGTGCAGCGGGCTTATCTGGGTGTGGAAATTGCCTCCGTTGATCAGTCGCTTGCCGACAGACTCGATCTTCAGAAGATCGCGGGAGTGGAAATTCGAAATCTGGTGTCGGGTGGAAGTGCTGATTTGGGCGGACTCAAACAGGGTGATGTGGTGCTTCAGATCAACGGTTACCCTGTCGATGAAGCCAACCGCCTTCAGGAACGCGTAGCCCTTATGAGGCCCGGAGATCACATCAGCATGCAGGTCTGGCGGGATAAGCAAACGAAGGATGTGGAATTCGAACTCATGGGTCAGGATAACGAAGCCATACGGGAATGGACTTCGGCCGCTCCTCAAATGAGAAATGAACTGGAATTCAGTCCGAACGAAGAGCCGGGAATAAGCGAAGAAAAATTCAACTCCGGTTTTTCTGTTGCCGATCTTGCCAAACCGGAGGATCTTTCTCAGGATGAAGTCGTGGTGATCCGGGTACTTGAAGGCAGTATTGCCGACACCGCCGGCCTTCTTGAAGAAGATGTCATTATTGCGTTAAATGACAACGATGTCCGGAATACCAAAACATTTGCTTCAAAATGGCGGAGCATGGAAGAGGAGGGAGCCACAGCGTCATTGCGCATCCTGCGAGGCGAGGATAAAATGACCATACATGTTGACACATCACGAGATCATCTCCCGTAAAATCAAAAACACGAATCGATTACCCTTCATGTCACTTTTTAAGATCTGGACGATACCACCAGTATTTTTGTCTGTACTGCTGCTTTTGACATCTTGCCAACATTTGGAAGGCCAGCTTTCCGATGATGAGGAGGTTGTGGAGCCGAAACCGGAGATCACCGAAGAAGTTACTGAAGCTCCTGAGGATCCGGACCGGCCTTCCTGGTATGATGCTGCCAATCCGGTTTGGGAGGAGGGTGATACATTATTTGTTGCCGCAGCGGCCGTAGCTGCCGATTCTTCAGATGCCCGGAAACTCGCTTTTCAGGCACTACCCGAAATAACAGAAAGAGCGTTTAACCGGGTCATTGAAAGCGTAATTGAGCAACGGGGTATTGAAGCCGGTGGAACTCCGACTAATGAGGAAAAGGAGTTCATGCTGCAGGTATTGGCCTATAACGCCGGAAATGATGCCGACCGGCTTTCCCTGTCGGAGGAGACATTCTACTATCAGGGAGATAGCAACGCCCGTTTTTATGTCAAACGCAGTTATCTGAAAAGCGCTATGGCTCAGGCAGTTCTGGATGACGGGTAATCCTGCCCAAAAAAAAGGGGAGCCCGTAATGAGCACCCCCTATATTACATTTACCGGTCATGCCGATATAGATCGGAGTCACTTTCGTTCGACCTAAAGCATTTCAATCCATATAGTCGATGATTTTGTCGCCGAATTCGGAACATTTCAGCAGGGTAGCGCCCTCCATAAGCCGCTCAAAGTCGTAGGTGACTTCCTTCCTGCTAATCGATGCTTCCAGACCCTTTTCGATAAGACGAGCCGCTTCGGTCCATCCGAGATGATCCAGCATCATGACCGCCGAAAGAATCAGCGAGCCCGGATTGACCTTATCCTGTCCCGCATATTTTGGAGCGGTACCATGTGTTGCTTCAAAAAGCGCAAACCCACTCTGGTAGTTGATGTTTGCACCCGGCGCAATGCCGATTCCGCCAACACATGCCGCCAGGGCATCGGAGATGTAGTCACCGTTCAGGTTCAGCGTTGCAATCACATCATATTCGGCCGGACGGGTCAGGATTTGCTGCAGGAAGGCATCTGCAATGACATCTTTGATCACAATGCCGTTGGGCAGTTCGCACCAGGGGCCACCGTCAATCTCTTTGGCGTTGTATTCCTCTTTGGCAAGTTCATAACCCCAGTTTTTAAAGCTGCCTTCGGTGTACTTCATAATGTTTCCCTTGTGAACCAGGGTCACACTTTTCCGCCCGTTTTCGATGGCATACTCAATAGCTGACCGGACCAGGCGTTTTGTTCCCTCTTCCGATACCGGTTTGATACCGATCGATGCTGAGTTCGGAAACCTGATATTGGTTGCTTTCATTTCTTCAATCAGAAATTTCTTGATTTTATCCGCTTCGGGAGTTCCGTTCTGGTACTCAATCCCGGCGTAGATATCCTCGGTATTTTCCCGGAATATCACCATATCGGTGAGTTCGGGTTTTTTAACCGGACTGGGAGTCCCTTGATAGTACCGGACAGGGCGGACACAGGCATACAGGTCAAGAAGTTGTCTCAGTGCCACATTCAGACTTCGGATACCTTCACCAACCGGAGTTGTCAAGGGGCCCTTGATGGCCACACGGTACTCTTTAATGGCATTCAGGGTATCATCCGGCAGCCAGGTATTGTCCCCATAGTGAGAAACTGATTTTTCACCGGCATAAATCTCCATCCATGAGATTTTTTTAGATCCGCCGTACGCTTTCTCAACCGCACCATCGACCACTTTCTTCATCACCGGGCTGATATCGACACCGATACCATCTCCTTCAATATAGGGGATCACCGGATGGTTGGGAACATCGAGGGTGCCGTCACTATTAACACTGATTTTCGTTCCTTCGGAAGGAACTTCCACGTTATCAAATTTCATAAGTTATCTGATCATTTCGATTTTGGAATATTATCTTGGCATGTCAAGATAAAAAAACTATGGAACAAGAGATAACCTGAGATTTACTATTATGTTATTAAAATCCTCTGCTGCACCTGTTCCTGTTGGAGATCTATTTCGCTATATTGAGAACTGAAACACCGGCATGTGAAAAGATCCGGCTTGCATGAAACCAGACGGAATATCCCGTTTGTAACATCCGTTCTTTTGATAGAGCGGTGGCTATGCCGCCGCAGACCTATACAGGCAGTATACCAAACGAAGACCACAAACGTACCATGCTTTCTCCCTTGATGGGCAAAAGGCCCAGACATAAACGCTTTGAGTATCAGTACCGTTACTATAAACCGAAACCCGGGCGGACTGACCGGATCAAGTTCCGCCGGATTACCCGCAGGGGAACAAGCGGATCCATTCTGCTTTATGCGCTGTTGCTGTTTTTAATACTCTGGATTATTACGTAGCTCCGCTCGCATGATCATCAGTAACCCAAAAGTAGAAAGTACCCATCATTTTGTCACAAACAGGCGAATACGCATCCCTTATCAAAGTTTTACCACCGGAAGTATCAAATAAAATTGCTGCCGGTGAAGTCGTTCAGAGACCGGCATCTGTTGTCAAAGAATTGTTGGATAATGCAATCGACGCCGGTGCCGATCATATCGCAATAACGCTTCAGAATGCAGGACGGACCCTCATCCAGATCCGGGATAATGGTTGCGGTATGTCGGAAGCCGATATGCGCCTCTGTTTTCAGCGTCATGCCACATCAAAATTGCAGAGTGTGGATGATCTGATGGATATCCGGACACTCGGTTTCCGGGGGGAAGCCATGGCCTCCATTGCGTCTGTATCGCAGGTGACGGTCGCCTCAAAGCGGGTAGAAGATGAAAACGGAGTGGAATACGAAATCAGGGGCGGGGAGGAGATTCGTCTCGAACCGGCAGCAACCGATGACGGCACTACCGTGACAGTCCGCAACCTGTTTTTTAATGTTCCGGCGCGGCGGGCTTTTCTGAAAACCGATGCCACCGAATTCCGGCATATTCTGCTGGCCATCCATCAGGCGGCAATTTCCCATCCGGAAATCATGTTTGATGTGGAAGCCGACGGAGATGTTATTTACCGGCTGCATACCCGCGATCTCGAAAGCCGCATTTCCGAATTATTTGGAAAGTCCTACCGGGCCAGCCTGATCCCGGTTGCCGAATCTACAAGCCTGGTACGAATTCACGGCCTTCTTTCTGATCCAAAACTTGCAAAAAAAACCAGGGGGGAGCAGTTTTTGTTCATTAACAACCGCCCTTTTCTGCATCGGCACCTGAACTATATCATCCAGGATATTTACAAAGATTGGATTCAGGATAACCAGTATCCATTTTATGCGCTCTTTTTTGAAGTGGATCCGGAGTTGGTAGATGTCAATGTGCACCCCTCCAAACAGGAGATCAAGTTTGAGGATGAACGGACGATCTCCACGTTCACCCGTTCGGTCGTAAAAAAAGCGCTGAATGATCATATGCGTGTACCGGTTTGGGATCCAGACATAAACCAGCGGAGTGGTACGATTCCGGACTTTGAACAGGGTTTTTCTGATTCACGATCATTTGGTCCGGCATTGCGGCGCCCTGCGATACACAAAACCGGGTTTCAGGATTTCAAAGAGTATCGTCAGTCGATTCCCGGGGATACTGCAGACAGTCTGTATGGGCAGGCGAATCTCGATGAGCACGTACAAAGGGATCTAAGCAGACATCCTGACGATAGCGGCAGCCCCGGGCCCGGATCCGGATCAACACAGCCGGAACAGGAGTTGGAGTCACAAGCGCTGAACAAAACATCCCAGTACAGAAAGTCGGATTTCTGGCAGGTCCATAACGAATTTATCATCTCACAAACGAGAAACGGTATGTTCATCATGGATCAACATGCCGCTCATAAACGAATCATCTATGAGAAAGTGCTGGGGGAAGCAGAGAGCGGACTTGCAAGCACCCAGCAGTTGCTGTTCCCCAAGACGATCAATTTTTCCGCTTCGGACTTCAGCCTGCTAAAAGAGTTGCATCCGGTCATAACCAGAATGGGGTTTAATGTCCAGCTGCTCAGCGGCAACTCCGCAATGATCCTTGGTGTACCGTCCGATATCCGGCTGGATAACGAACAACATGTTCTGGAATCAATTATGGAACAGTATAAACGAATGGCCAAAACAATTTCATTAAGTGAGAAACAGCGGGTAGCCCTTGCCCTGGCGAACAGAGCAGCCATTCCAAGAAACAAAAAACTTGGTGAGCCGGAGATGGAGGCCCTCGTGGATCAACTATTTGCCTGCGAAGAGCCATTCCATGATCCCCTGGGCAAACCCACACTTCGTTCTCTTTCGGTGGAGGAAATCAGAGCCATGTTCCGTTAGAAAATCCAGGATGTGTAAAGATCTTAAGGTTTTATAATTGTACTACATAACTTAATTCATTAACATGCTCTGTATAAATTTAGCAATCACAATTAAACTATATCGTTATGACGAAAGCCATCATCTTGGAGGACGATTTCATTATTGGGCTTTATATCAGTAACGAACTCAAAAAAGCTAACATTGAAGTAGCGGCAACACTGGACAAGGGGGAAGATTTGGCAAAAAGTGTTGATGAACATTCACCGGATTTGCTCATTGTTGATGTGAAACTTAATGGAGTGCTTGACGGGATCGATGCGGTTAATAATTTGTCTGATGAAAAGAAACCGGCAGTTGTTTTTATTACCGGTTCATCCACCGGTAAAACGTGTGAACGGATTCGGGAACTTAACCCATTGGCAATGCTCAGCAAACCATTTAACAGCTCTGATTTCCAGCCAATTGTTCATCAGTTAATGCAGCCCCAGGCGAAATACGGGAACTCTGTACAGAACTGATACTGCTGCCGCCTTTATTTTTGGTTTTATAATCTGATTCGGTATCCCTGATCATCAAGGGCAGAGGAGTGCTCTTCGAGAAAGTTCTGAATGCGGTTTGATGAGACAATATGGGTTATTCCATATTCTATCCGGGTTTTCTCTTCCACATAGAGCTCATGTTGGTATGGGTGATGCAATATCTGATCCTGAAGGAGATCCTCATTGGGTACGACCAGCCACTCCCTGTTCGCCGAAGCTGATCTGGCTATACCAACCCATTCAAACCGGGGGATCCCTCCGCGAATGGCCACCACAACTCCGCCGCTAAATCCCGGATTAAAAAGCGCATCTGATAAAAACGAATGAAACCGGTCACGATTCGGACTGCTTACCAATCCTGTTGTTACCATCAGATGTCCTTTTGGGAAGCCGATATTGTAGGTGAAGGCGCCAAACGGTAATTCTTCCGGGTTGCCAAACTTATATGGAAAAACAGGGAAAGAAGACCTTACAGAACCACTTAATTGGTTTTCGTCAATTCTGGCACCAATGACTGCCAGATCTGCCGCTTCGTCTGATGCCAGTTTTTCAAAGGATCCCAGATAGGGAGTGTCGATCAACCAGTTGATCTGCCTTGTTTTTACAGTCATGCTCTCTAAAAAAGTCGATTCGGCATCACTGAACTCATAGAGAGTATCAGGAGAAGATACGACGTGATCAGAGGTCAGCAACCCGACATGTTGTTGTGAGTTGTAAATAACGACTGCTGTGCCGGAAGATGTGGTATGTGAGGATATTTCAGCCAGTACAAAATCATCAAATGAGTCATATGAGGCCAGGTCTTCCGGCCTGATTCGTTGCTCCGGATCGAACACATAGGTGCTGTAATAGGAGGTACTCGTTATCCTTTTCACCGACTGCTTCATCTGATCAAGATAGGGCCCGGCATTTCCGAATGGATACCCGGTCACATATTCATCTGTCATGTCGGAATCCTGATAGACATACTCAACAGTCTGATAACATGATGTAAAAATCAATAAAACGGATAACAGTAAGGTGTGGACAAAAGCAGTTTGTCGCGGCATAATAGATACCAGGTGGTTTTGTGGGCCCGGCTACATTTCGATATTCCCAAGTAGTTTAGCTGCCAACGATTCAAGTTCCTGATTCATTGTGAAATTTGCCGCGGCAAAACGTGATGCAGCATATTCAAGAGCTTCATCACGTTCACGGTCAGACCGGATTCGCTGGATGGTCTGAAGGGCATCCGAGGCAGCCTTCTGTGAGGTGGTGCTGGTATCAGCCCCGTGCAAATGCAGATAGTGTGCCAGATCTGCTAATGCTTTGGCACGCCAATAGTAATTCCTGATGTCATAAGAAGTATTCGCGGCTCTTTCCAGACTTTTAGATTCCAGATACAAGCCGGTAATATAGTATCGATAATAGTGAAGGTTTTCGGTCATGAGGGCAAGAGATCCGGCCAGATCATGATAATCGGCTTGAATGGAAGTTTTCAACAAGTCGGTCATAATATCCCTGAAACCCGCATGATCCATAGCCAAATGGGCTGCAATGTCCAGGACACGGTCAGGCCGTCCAAGCTGTATCCATTTTTTTATGATCTCTTCAAGCATCTGATTTCGGTTACCAGCTCCGGATATTTGTAGGGCGGTCTCTTCGGTTCGTTCGAGTGAAGCAGCCGCTTGTGACCGCTCATTCCGCATCAGGTAAATTTCAACCATTCGCAATCGAAATTCCGTTTGTTGCAATGCGGAATTAATATTCTCCAGCAACGGATTGGTTGCTTCCAGCAGGGAGTCGGAACGTTCTTTATCACCATAGTCGGCCAGTATGTAGGCAATTTCAATCCGGGCGTTTGTTGTTTCAGAAAGCTCTTCAGAGAGCGTATTAAGCATTTCCAAAGCATCCGTAACCATTCCGTTGCGGGCGTGTTGAATTGCAATTCCGGCAATGGAGGTGTCCCGGAAGTAACTCCGTTCAAATCCGGAAACAATCTCATTGGCTTCTTCCATTTTTTGCCTGCGTGCAAGCTCAATACTCAGATCACGCAGGGCAAAATCGGCATAATCGGCATCGATGTCCCGGATAGCAGATATCACAGATCGGCTTGCATCAAAAGAACCGCGGGTAGCGTACATGCTTGCGAGGCTGGTCAGGGCATCAATGTGATCCAGTTCGTCACCACCCTCGGGACCCGGTATGGGTTGGCCGGTAAATGCCTCAGCTTCCTCGCCCATCTCCCTGTCAAAAAGGTCTTCTGCTACAAGAGTAAGCAGGCGTATCTCTTCGGTTGGACTTACATAGTCCATTATCCGAAGCAGAGGTGCGATTTCTCCGTTTTCGGCCTGCCGGACATAACCCCCGGTTATGATGTTCTCCAGTGAGTGATACAACAAAAGGCGATCCTGAATGCGGTCGGCCATTTCAAGTGCTTTATCCCACTCACCAAATGATGCATATGCTGAAGTAAGCTGATGATAAATCGGATCCGAAACTTCCGTGTTCCAGTGAAGATGTGCAGATTGGGCAACCTCATCAAGGATCTTCGAGTAGGGCCCATCGTTATTCTGCACCCATCGGGCATAACGTATCTGTTGTTCGGCTTTGGTAACGTCATCACCGATACGTCCCGTAAGGTAGCGTGATAAGTCATGAAAGCTTTCAAGTGCCCTGGCCCGCGCCTGAAAAACCGGTACTATTCTGCGTAATTCGCCGATAGTCAGTTCACCTACTCGTGTCTGCTGCTGCGTGACATTGACTGCAACCTGTGTTTCGGAGTAGGACTCAATGATCTTGTCGATGTTGGCAAGAGCTCCCCGATACTTTTCGTAGGCAGCAACGGGATCATCACGTTCAATTTCTCGCGCTTCCTCGGTATACCGGTATGCTTCGACAAAAAGCCGGTTTGCTTCCCGGTCAGGATCAGGGGAACTGCACTGTACCAGCAGCAGAAAAATTACGAACAGGATTGGATTTAAAAAGCGACAGATCGGCATGGTTTACTTACTACAGATAAATTGTTTCAACGGAAAATACAACGTTTCCAATCGTTTTTTGAATGAATAATAAACCAACTGAAAAAAGAGGTGCGTTGTTTGGGGATTCTCATCTTCATAACATATATTATACATATTTTACAGGTGTTTTATTATGAAGAAATTTGTCTTACAGCGGGAAACTTCGCAGCGTGATACCGATTCTTATCAAATCGCGTATCGCGATCTACTGAATGAGGCTCAGCTCGATGCCGTTTTGCACGATCGCGGACCGGCACTGGTTGTGGCCGGTGCCGGTACCGGTAAAACCCGAACCCTGGTCTACCGTGTTGCCAGACTGATTGAAGACGGTACGCCTCCGGAATCACTCCTGCTTTTGACCTTTACCCGGCGGGCTGCACGAGAAATGCTGGAGCGATCCGCCACTATTCTGGATGAACGCTGCATCAGCGTGAAAGGAGGGACGTTTCACTGTTACTGCAATCAGATTTTGCACCGGTATGCCGGCCGGTTGGGTTATCCATCCAACTTCACTCTGATGGATCAGGCTGATGCCACAGACACCATTCATCACTTGCGGTCGAATTTTATAAAAAATGCCGGGATGAAGCGATTTCCGCAAAAACAGGCACTCCAGGCCATATTCTCCACGGCGGTGAACAAACAATCGACACTTTATGATATCATATCCGGGGATTATCCACAATTCCTGGAACATCATGATGCGATTCAGGAAATATCTGACAGATACACCCGGTA
>SLLW01000147.1 GCA_007133875.1 Balneolales bacterium
GCCGCAGTCCCGGAAAGCCAGCAAACCGCATCCCTGCAGAACTGCTTACACCGGTACCCGAAAACAGCCGCCTTTTGGCCGAAAATTTCATGCAGGCCGCGTATGCGGAGAAGCAACGGCGGGATCATACAGCAATGGGCCGGTATGATGGTGTTATTGACAGCGGGATTTTGAAACGTTGGAGGGAGGATCAGGGAAAAGCCGACGGTATGAATATGAGCATAAGCCGTCTGGACAGTTTCGCAACATCACCCCAGGAGTACTTCTTCAAATATGTGCTCCGGCTGCAGCCACTGCACGAGTACCAGGATGATGCCGAATCCAACCTCAAAGGAATTCTGCTGCACAAGATCCTGCAGGATTTTTACACCGAAACAGCACAGGAAGGCCCGCCGATCTGGCCGGCCGATGATCCCGTTGCTGCCCGGAGACGTATGGAGAGCATCCGGGAGCGAACGGTTAGCGAATTTCATCACCAGCTTGGAAATCCCGAAAGCCCGTTCCCGGATATCCTCAGGCAGAATCTGGAACGGATCACACGATGGTTTCTGGATCACGAGCAGATGCCGCATCCGGATCTTGATGAGCACCTTGACGATATTCGTCCGGCCGTATTCTATCCGAACTATCCATTTGAAATGGAACATCGCTGGTCGTTTGAGAAGTCTGTTGACGGGCAGACGGTGTTGTTCCGGGGTATGATCGACCGGATCGATATTACGAAGGACGGGGAAAAAGCACAGATTTACGATTACAAATCGGGGGGATCGGGAATCAAAAGTTACAACGAAATTAAAAGCGGGCTCAGTTATCAGCTTCCGGTTTACGGGATGTATGTCAGGGAGATGGGGATTCCCCTGTTCCTGGCCGGATATTACCGGCTGCCGATCAACGGGAAAATGAAAGATGTCGAGCGGAAAAACATGCTGGGAGCGGCGGAAATGGTGCGGAACGACAAAATATATACCGGTAATGGAAAACGTGACCGGCGTACGCTCCGGTTCAAATCGGTTGAGGGGATGAATGAGTTTCTGTCAGCCATTTACGATTTGCGGATCATATGGATCGTGCGGGCCATTCGCGAGGGGCGCTTCCATCTTTCCCTGACCGGTGAACCCAAATGGTCGGACTTCCGGCACATCACCCGCCACGATAACCGCATCCAAATGCAGCGAAAAAACGACGAAATGGTACGCAGAATAGAGAAAGAGATGGAGTACGAGCTTGACCGTTACTACCTCGATGAGCCGTTCCGGGCGGAGGGTGAAAATGGCTGACACACCAAAACGGACACCGGACGAACGGACCGAACAAATCCGCCGGCACGAGGGGCATATGATCCTTGAAGCGGGTGCCGGTACCGGCAAAACGTACAGCCTCACCGAGCGGGTAATCCATCAGCTGGTCGAACGGAAAGTGCCGCTCGAGCGCATGCTGGCACTTACATTTACCGATTTTGCGGCAGCGGAGATGCGGTCCCGTATTTACCAGGCCATTAACGGCCGGTTACGCGAAAGCTCACCAGAAGAGATATCCACCGAACATCTCCAGACAACCCGCCGCCGGTTCTCAAAAAACTACATCTCCACATTTCACTCATTTTGCAACCGGATACTGCAATACTTTCCGGATGAGCTGACCGGCATTGAGGTGGCCGACCAGCCATTGCCGGATCAGCCGGAAACCGGCCACCGGGCTGACCCTACCGCCGGCAATGAGCCGGAAACGCCGCATCGCCAGAAAAAAGACTCCAATACCCTGCACATCTACGGCCGTCTGTCAACCCGTAATGTGGAGGGATCGTTTGAACTGCTGAGTGATTATGATGAAGTCCTTCGCATGATCGAATGGCGCAAAGCCTTCTACAGCAAATACAAAGCGCACCCCGGCCTGCAGCGGCAGCTCACCCGGCTCTCTGTTTCCAATTTTGAGAAATTTATGGCCCTGCTCGGCGGACTGGAAGAACGTGTGCTGAAGGAAATGGCGCAGCTTGGACCGCAGGAGTACATCGCTTTGACAGAGCGGCTGGCCAAGATATGGCAGGATGAAAAAAACCGGCTTGAGTCGTCACTGCTGGCTGATTTTAAGTCCCATCCGGAGTGGTTTCGTCCGGATAAGCGGCCGGGTACTTATGATGATATGGTGCGCTCAAGAACCAAAAGCGGATCCCTGAAAAAGAGTATTTTTGATCAATCGGCCATTGAGCCGGAGGAGTTGGAGGATGTCAATTCCCGCACAGAAGAGATGTTCCAGTATGCGGAGGCGCTTGACCAGATATCGGTCTACCTGGTGCAACCGGATCTCCTCAAAAACCTGCAAACCTATCCGGAACAGGAGGAGTTCCATCCCGATCATGAGGCGTACTGGAACATGCGCGATCTGGCTGAGCTGGCTCTGCGCTGGAACACATTGATACGCTATCAGCGGTTTGAGGAGGGGTTTTTCAATTATGATGACATGATTTGGCTCACGCACACCCTGTTTGTGCGGAATCCGTCCGTTGTACGCCAGATGCGGTACCGGTTCGATCAGATTCTGGTGGATGAGTTTCAGGATACCGACCGGAGGCAATGGGATATCATCCGGAAACTCGGTTTTGGCGAAAAAGAGGGGGAGAGCTCCGACAAAGAGGTCCTGATTGTGGGCGATGTGAAGCAGGCCATCTACGCGTTCCGCGGCGGGGATGTCGCCATGATGCAACAGGCACATAACGACCTGAGCAACCGGCCCGGAACCCCGCCTGAAGTTGTTCCGCTGGAGTACTCTTTCCGATCCAATCCTGCGATAATCATCTTTGCAAACCGGCTGTTCCGTGATACCCTCGGCCACAAATCGGAGATTACCTCATACGAAGCGGCTCACCAGCCACTCTCACTTCCCCCGGCAAAGCTCTCCGCCCGGGCCGATGTTCCCGGCGAGGTCCGGCTGTTCCGGACCGGGTACAACGAACTTAAAAAGCACAA
>SLLW01000312.1 GCA_007133875.1 Balneolales bacterium
GCATCGGTATAGGTCCAGGTTGACGGAAGGATCCAGGTGATAAGGAAGTAGAACGAGACAATCAGGAGTCCCGCTGCGACAAATTCACCCATATTAAGTGCGGATTGCGGATTGCCACCCTCTTTTACACGGACAAAAAACGTACCGATGATAGAGATGATAATCCCTGTTCCGGCCATGGCCAGTGGCAGAATTACACCGCTCATGTTACCGAATGCAGATCCCTCCACAAAAACCTGGGACGACATGAAAACCACGCCAAGAACCATGGCGGCGATGATCGACCCGACAAATGATTCAAAAAGATCGGCGCCCATACCGGCGACATCACCCACGTTATCGCCGACATTATCTGCGATGGTGGCGGGGTTGAGGTGGTGATCTTCGGGGATACCCGCTTCCACTTTACCAACAAGGTCAGCGCCGACATCCGCGGCTTTGGTGTAAATACCGCCACCCACACGTGCGAAAAGCGCTATCGAAGATGCTCCAAAAGAAAATCCGGTAATGACAGTGATAACCTTGGCCAGTGTCACCTGCATGTCGGCGTTGGTCTCGTTCGCAGGGATGAATCCGAAGACACTGGTATAGAGCCAAAAGAGAAGGCCCAGTCCAAGAATTCCCAGTCCGACAACTCCCATACCCATGACGGATCCACCGGAAAAGGCGACGTTGAGCGCTTTATTGAGGCTGGTACGTGCGGCGTGAGCCGTTCTGACGTTGGCTTTGGTAGCGACCCTCATTCCAATGAAACCTGCCAGGCCGGAGCACAGGGCACCTGCAACAAACGACAGGGAGACCATCCAGTGAGACTGTTCGGTGATGTGTCCCTGAAAACCTAACAGAATAGCAACCAGAACAACAAAAATGGCGAGAACGCGGTACTCGGCTTTCAGAAAAGCCATGGCGCCGTCATAGATATGACCGGCAATGCGGGCCATTTTTTCCGTGCCGGCATCCTGTTTTTTAACCCAATTTGATTTCAGATAGGTAAATATTAGTGCAATGATACCCGCCAGAGGTATCAGGTAGATAATTGTCTTCATAGGTTTAATGGTTTAGTGAGTCGGTTGCGTTACATGTTACTAAAAACCGATCAGTTATGGAAATTCATGGCCTGAACAATACCTTCACGAATAAATGTGAGGCAGGCATTGTGTGCATTCTCGACTCCTTCGTTGACGACCGGTTTTTCGTCGTCATTAAAAGGTGACAGGACATAGTCGGATTGCCGGCCACGTTCAAAATTATCACCGATTCCGAATCGCATCCGGGGAAAGTTTTCGGTCTTCAGATGGTCAATAATACTCTGAATTCCGTTATGCCCTCCCGCGCCGCCTTCCGGACGCAATCGTATCTTCCCGGTTGGTAAATTAATGTCGTCGTAACAAACCAGTATGTCGGAGGGAAGATAATGAAACATTTGGCAAGCTTTCAAAACGGCTTTGCCACTGTTGTTCATTAATGTGGTTGGCTGGATAAGAATGGTTTTCACACCTTTGAATCGACCGACCCCCAGAATGTAGGGGCCGTCGGTCGGTTCCATTCCCGCAGAAAGCGTTTTGGCAAGCCGGTCAACAATGGTAAAACCAATGTTATGACGCGTATCTTTATACGCGTCACCGACGTTACCCAAACCCACGATAAGAGGCATGATGGTGGTGGTTAGCTTTCGCTTTTATCATCGGACGAGGCATCACTATCGCCACCTTCGCCTTCACCTTCACCCTCTGCAGCTTCTGCTCCCTCTTCGCCTTCTTCACCTTCTTCGTCTTCATCCAGGCCGAGCAGTTCGTCAAGGCCACCTTTCGGCGGACGGACAACGGCAATGGTTCGGAAAGAGGCGCGTAACGGCTCAACACCTTCTATATCAATGGCTTCCACATCAATGGTATCGCCAATGTCCAGATCCGTAATGTCCAGTACGATTTCGGCGGGTATATCTTTGGGAAGGCACTGTACCATGATCCGGCGGAGCGGCTGATAGAGCCGGCCGCCTTCGGTGGCACCCTTCGGGGTACCGGTGAGCCGGATTGGAATCTCGATGGTGACCGGTGTTTTTTCCTCCATGGCAAAGAGATCGACATGTATGGGTCGATCGGTTACCGGATGATATTCCACGTCCTGAATCAGGGTTTGGTACTCTTTCTTGTTATGGACTAGCTTGATCAGTGTTTTTTGGTTGTTGGCCAACACTTTTTCAAGTTCGAGTTCGGGTATGGTCACGTGCAGATTGCTTTTCACTTTCGGACCATAAGCAACAGCTGGTACAAGTTTGTCATCGCGCATTTTTCTAAGCGCAGCTTTTCCTTTCGGACGATCCGTTGCTTCTACGGTTATAACTGTGGGTTTTTGCATGGTACAGAAAACACTTAAGGGTTAGTCATCAAATAAAGTACTAATCGAGTCATCGGTGTAAATCCGTCGAATGGACTCTGCAAACAGGCCCGAAACACTCAGGACATTGATTTTGTCTGATGGTTTTTTCAACGGAACCGTGTCTGTTACGAGGAACTTGTCAATCGGGGAGTCCTCGATTCTTTGATACGCCGGTCCGGACAATATGGGGTGTGTACTGGACGCCATAATTTTTTTTGCACCCCGCTCTTTCAGGGCAGTGGCGGCATTGGTTATGGTTCCGGCGGTATCTATAAGATCGTCAATGAGCAGGATGTTCTTGCCTTCCACTTCACCGATGATATTCATTACTTCCGCGACATTTTGGGAAGGCCTGCGCTTGTCAACAAATGCCAATCCGGCATGCAGTCGTTTCGAATAGGACCGGGCCATCTTCAAACTTCCAACATCCGGAGCGACGACGACCAGGTCTTCTATGGGATTACTGCGAAAATAATCTATAAAAATGGAACTGGCATAAAGATGATCCAGAGGAATGTCAAAAAAGCCCTGGATCTGTGGTGCGTGCAGATCCATGGTCAGTACCCGGTCAGCACCGGCTTCAGAGAGCAGGTTGGCGAACAGCTTGGAGGCAATGGAGACTCGTGGCTGATCTTTCCGGTCCTGACGAGCATATCCGAAGTAGGGAATCACCGCGGTGACCCGATATGCCGATGCCCGTTTGGCGGCATCAATCAACAACAGCAGCTCAATTATGTTGTCTCCCGGCGGGGGGGTGGATTGCACAATAAAAACATCTGCACCCCGGATACTTTGCTGATATTTGACATACAGCTCACCATCAGAAAAAGACTTGATCGTTACCGCTCCCAGCTTGGTACCGTATTTTTCAGCAATAGCACGGGCAAGTGCCAGGTTACTCCTGCCGGCAAATATGGCTAATGGTTTGTCCAAGACTTTGACGCAATGGCTTTAGTCGGTGAATACTAAAAAAGGATGGAACCGGTATGGTCATCCTTTTATGGGGTGTTAAGAATCCGGAAGTTTACAGTTGCCCGGGGAGGATTCGAACCCCCACTGACTGGACCAAAACCAGCTGTCCTACCCTTAGACGACCGGGCAATTTCTGTCGAGTTATAAACAGATTTTAAATTTAGGGAATGTTACAAACCAAGTCAAGTTTGAGCTAAATAGTTCATGACCTCACATTCTCCGCAACGTTTGCCCGTACAATAGTATTTAAAGTGGTGTAGCATCGCAAGCCTTTTGTAGTGATTCCCGGGTGGAAATCCACTCTGACGAAGTATACGATCCGGTTTTTCCGGAAGCGGAATGTTCTGAGATTCCCAGAGGGCCAGGGTCTTTTGCCGTTGTCTGCGATGGTCAAGCCAGCGGCTCAGCAAATAGACTGATGGGATTACCACGTTGGAAAAGAGGACATCACGGCGATTTTTGCCAATAGCGGGAGCGTGGTTCAACCGGCATAAATCCCGCCAGAGGATTTCTGGCGAACTCTTCAGCCATGCCCGGGTTCCGGATTGAGAGAGGCGTATATACAATTCGGCAGCCTGGCGAATTCTGGCTTTTGGTTGATTGGCAGGCCGGGATGCGCTGAAATCCCAGTCATGGCGGAGCATATAGGTGCGGCCGGATGCGGTGGCTTCCGTACCAGCCGGTATTGTCGATGGTGGCCCGGTTTCAATATCCTCTGAGGAATCAGTACCGGATTGCAGCAATGGATATTGCGGATGCAGTCCTGATATTTGAAGCAGTGTTTCGGTTAGTGAACGTATGATATTCGCATCGTCCGATATCGGGAAAACATCAGGTTTCTTATCTGTTTTTGTATTTCTACAGGTATCCGGTGGTGTAGCCGCAGGAGTCTCTGAGCCTGTACCCGGCCGGGTGTTAGCATCCTTTTCCGGATCATTCGGATGATAACCTGAAACGGCACCCCGGTGGAGCAGGTTTGCCAGTCTGAGCATATTCTCCTGGTTTTTATGGTAACCAAGTCCCTGGAAAACTCCGCTGGTAAGCATTTGCAGCCAGGCCTCACTCATCGGCTTTTCATCCGGATAAAGATGCAACATCCGGTCGATCCGGTGTCGGAAATAGGCACGGTCCCATTTCCGGGTTATCCTGAGCAGGGCCGGTTTCGGAATCTCACCGATCAAACCGCTGCATGGCAGGGTGACCGGGCGGTGAAACGCTCTCCATAAACGGGAAAGAGATGGTGGCATGGAGCGCTTCAGCTCCAGTGTCGGGATTCGATGTCCTTCGGAATTTTGCACATCCCGCCTGCCGGAATCCTCGTGGATCACCACATGCAATATCACACGGTTGTACCGCGGATCCCGGTGATGTCCGTGATGATACCATTCGGATGACGATTTATGCAGTTCCACATCACCATAAAAAAGGATTCCGTCCAAACGGATTCTGGCAAAGCGGTAATCGGGCCCGTCTCCGCCATTATGATAACCGGGATGGATGATGCGCACGGTTTCGTCACCAGTCGTATGAAGGTCAGATAAGCTGAAATGTATATTCCTCCAAAGAAAATGGAAAAAATCTTCCCGAATTATATCCATTCGTAATTGCTTTTTGTTATCTTACTTGCAAGTTTTGTACATTTAGTTGATGCCAAAACACAAATGACATTGTATACACTGGATTTGTAGCGAATGAAATCCTTACAAAAATTCTATTTCCCTGTTGTTGCAATAGCCGCTTTTCTGTTGCTTGCAATGGCTCAGGATACCCAGAATCATATCACAAGGTTACATGCTGAACTTGACGGGCAATTCCGTATGGTTGTCGAGTGGGAATTTGCCAACCCGGATGCAGTTGACCTCTCCTCGTTGATACTCGAGCGCGGAATCACCAGTAACGGATCGCGGCTACGTGAAATTAGTGATTGCATTGAGAACCTGGGCAGCGGGCAATACCGCTGTGAAGACGGTGATTTATATAAAGGATCCTCGAGCGAAACAACAAATACAGAAAGCGTTTTCTATCGGGTTACCGTCAATCTGAAAAACGGTGGTACCATCTCCAAAGATACCGATATTGCTGAGTATACAACGAACGCCAGGAGACGAACCTGGGGCAGCATTAAATCCATGTTTCAATAATCTGTCGTGCCCGACCCTCAAACCACAAGCCATTTGTTAATGAGTCCGGCCCGGATTGACCGGATTATCATAAGATTCGCTTATCAGATCTATGAAAATACCAGGGGTTCCGATCAGCTGGTGATTTTTGGAATCAACGACCGGGGACACAAACTGGCTGTTCGACTTGCATCCGCCCTGACGGATGTTTGCCAGACCGAGATATCCGCCAGTCCAATCTGTGTTGAAGATGCCTCCGATAACAGTGCGGAGCCTTTGCCTTTCGTGGAGGGGAAAAAAGTGGTGATTATCGATGATGTCATGTATAGCGGGAAAACCATGTATTATGCCCTTCGGAAAATTACCAAATCCGAAAGTCCTGATGAGATAACTTTGGCGGCACTCATCGACCGGGGGCATCGTCGGTATCCGCTTAATCTTCAATACGTGGGGTTGTACTGCCCAACCAAATTACAAGAGCATGTTCGTTGCAGTTTTTCTGAACAAGGTAATCCGGATGGTGTCTGGTTACTGTCATCTTCAGGAACCCCCTCTTAATAGGCGCTGTCAGGCGGGTAGATACGGTCTTATTATAAAAATGCTCGGTTAGACGGCTCTTTATCAACCGGCATTCCGGTTTGCCGGAATCCACTATTTACCTTACCTTCCTGCCTTATATCCTTCCATATTAATGAGTTTGCCATGAAATCCAAATTTTTGATACTCCTGGTAGCAATCCTGGTTTGTACATCACCATCCGCATATTCCCTTAGTGAAAATAGCAGCCGGCCGGCTGATGAATTATCCGGGCTTAATGCCTCCGCACCAACCGGATATACCGCATTACAAAACGACAACGATGAACCCGCAGCCGCTGATGCCGATACGCTTTGGGAGTACAGCCTGCGAACCTCACTCACCGGATCACAAGCCACATATCGTAACTGGAGCCAGGGCGGTACAAACAACATTTCAGCACTTGGGACAACCGCATTCTCTGTCGCTTACCGGGAAGATATTTATGTCTATAAAACGGATGTTAACCTGCGCTACGGCAAGTCGCGGATCGGTGACGGTGAGTTTATTAAAAGTGATGACTTGATTCGTGTACGGAATCAGGTCCGGCGGTTATTCAGCGATGAGCGATTCAGCGCACTCTTTAACCTCAATTTTGAGACCCAATTTGACAAAGGATACGAAAACCCTATCCCGGAGGAAGGGGAAAGCCGTATTGTGATATCGCGGTTTTTTGCTCCCGCTTATCTTAGTCAGACACTTGGTATGAGTTACAATCCGGATCGTAATCTTCGGTTTGAGGCCGGTCTTGCCATGAAACAGACCTTTGTAACAGATACCGACCTTTCCGAGCGATATGGCCTGGATCCCGGCGACACCTTCCGGAACGAAGCCGGTTTTTCGCTGCTTATCGGTTTTGAGCGCCGGCTGATGGAGAGCATCCAATACACAGGCTATGTTGAAACGTTCACGAATGTCAACAAGAGCCTCAAATCAACCGATGTCCTGTTCGTTAATGAAATAACCGGCCAGATCAACCGGTATATCAGTGCGAATGTCGAGTTTGCCCTCGCCTATAACGACGATGTCACCGACGAACTTCAGGTCAAGCAGATTATCTCAGTTGGACTTAGTTATAACTTTTTTGGCAGCTAACCTGTATTAACCGATTTGTAATATCAGTTATAAGTTATTTCCACAAGTAGATTATGGAATCCTTATATTGAGCCTGGTTTCGTGGATGCAATTATTTGCCGGTGATTCCGTAATCCTATCTGTTTGCGGGAATCGTTTGGACTATGTGCATCGTGTTCCGCAATTACTTTAAGAACCGAGGCCCCTGGACCCGCACAATTACGTAATTATTTCTCAATAAGCGACGAATGTTCCGGATCATGCATCGTTGGCATGTTATTTTGTTAACAGTTTTTTTACTTCTGGCAGGTGGCTATCCTTCCATGGGGCAAAAACTGCCTATGCCTACCGATGATCTTTTGGGGAGTGTCAATGATGAAGAGGAGGAGGGTTATTGGGATTTTTCACTTCGCACCGGCCTGAACGGGTCACAGGCGTATTACCGGGCCTGGGCACAGGGTGGGGTGGACCGTATCGCAGTTGTAGCGAATACCGTTTTCTCTGCTGTCTACACCGAGGGCGCTTATCAATACGGAACACGGGTAACTCTCCGGTATGGCCAGACACGCCAGGATCGCGGCGAGTTCCGGAAAAGTGACGACCTTATTCGAATTCGAAATCAATTCCGGCGGCGTTTCAGTGATGAACGATTCAGCCTGACCGGGAACCTCAATTTTGAAACACAGTTTGACCGGGGGTTCGACCGCAGTTATGAAAATGTTCAGTCCCGCTTCCTCTCTCCCGGCACTCTTACTCAAACCGCCGGTCTTTCATTCGACCCGGACAGTTATCTGGAATTGACGGTGGGGATGTCTCTACGGCAGACTTTTATGCGGGATACCTCTCTGTCCGAGCGTTATGGACTGGATGAAGGGGATTGGTTCCGGAATGAGGCCGGATTTACATTCATCCTGAAATATGAACGAAAAGTCTGGGATAGTGTCACATACAACGGATATCTGGAGACCTTTAGCAATCTCCAGAAAAGCATGCTGAATACCGATATTGTATTTACCAATGAATTTGTCGGAGAAATAAACGACTATTTGTCGACCAATTTCGAATTTTCACTGCAGTATAATGATGATATCACCAATAAATTGCAGATAAGGCAGATCCTTTCTGTTGGAATAAATTATGCTTTTATGTGATTGTTTGGAACTTCATCCACTTTCATGATACCCGATACGTACTCCAAACATCTACAGCAATTACTTGTCCGGTTGGGAGAGGCGTTTCCTGGTGATGAGTCCGGCTCCATGCACTCCTCGTTGCACATTTCCAATGATGAGCTGGAATCTGTGCTGGAGCAGTTGAACGGGCGTCTGAGCCAACACTACCCGTTCCACCAGCCCTGGTATGCCGGGCAAATGCTCAAGCCGCCACATCCCGCCGCATGGCTGGCCTATACCCTTGCGATGACCATCAATCCCAATAATCACGCATTTGACGGCGGACCCGAGTCGTCCATGATGGAAAAGGAGGTCATCAATCAACTCAAAGCGTTTGCCGGTTTTCCGGAGAATGCTCTTGGACACCTGACCAGCAGCGGGACCATCGCCAACCTGGAGGCTTTGTGGATAGCCCGGGAGATACACCCTGATCGTGCGGTAGCGGTCTCTTCGCAATCCCATTATACCCATCACCGGATGTGCCGGTTGCTGCAAATTCCGGTTGTTGAGGTTCCCGGGGATGAAAACGGCCTTCCCGATCCGGCACTACTGGATCATTCTCAACCGCTTCCGGGAACCATTGTGGTTACCCTTGGCACCACCGGACTGGGAAGGGTTGAACCGCTTCACCGGATCACCGACTGGGCGCGGGATCATCAGGTCAGAATTCATGTGGATGCAGCCTATGGCGGATTCTATCACCTGTTGCGTGATACCGGCACAATAGATGCTGACCCGTGGCGGGCACTGCCGGATGCCGACAGTCTGGTCATCGATCCGCACAAACATGGCCTTCAGCCCTATGGATGTGGCTCGGTTTTGTTTCGCGATCCTTCGGTGGGACGGTTCTATCAACACGATTCACCCTATACCTATTTTTCTTCAGAGGATCTGCATCTGGGAGAAATCAGCCTGGAATGTTCACGGGCGGGTGCGTCCGCAGTGGCTCTCTGGATGACCCTGCAACTGCTGCCTCTGAAGCCGGGTCACGGTTTGGGGGAGGTCCTTCAATGTTGCCGGAAAGCTGCCCTCCATTTATACGATCGATTGCAACAATCGGAAAGGTTTCATCCGGTAATGGAGCCTGAGTTGGATATCGTAACATATGTTCCGGTTACTGAAAAAACCACGTTTTCCGGAGTCAGTAGCCGGTCGGCAGCAATTTTAAAAGCGGGAATGGAGGCCGGGCTGCCCGACAGGCTCTATCTCAGTACCCTGGCGTTGACGGAAGAAGAGGCACACCGGTGGCTTCCGGATCTGGAGGCCGATCAGAGTTCCGTTACGGTTCTCCGGAGTGTCCTGATGAAACCGGAACACCTCGATTTTGTGCCCGAGATGATGAGGCGCCTGGAGAAACTCTATGAAATGACCGGGTAGTGCCGGGTCAAAATGCAAAAACCGCCCGGATTTCCAGATTGGGATAGGTTCGGCGAACACTCCGCCGCTCTTCCCGGCGAAATGCATCAGCCACATCCTCTCCATAGGTGGTATAGAGTGTCCGGTAGGTGCGCTGACGCTGCAGCCATCCGCTGATGATCAACCGGTTTCCGGAAAAAAAGTGGAGGTCAATGTCGATACTCGGGCCCAACTGCCGGCTGATCTGAAGCCCGGGTGCCGTTCTGGTAACCGGAACCATCAGACCCTCTTCGTTTTCAATTTCTGTGGTAATGGTTGCCTGCGGGAGGTAGTCGCGCCGCATGAAAAATCGTCCGCCTACCCCAATCCGGTGCCTGCCGGACTGTCGGACCACCATGGCATTGACATCATAGGTGATCAGGGTGTCGGTAGGTGTCTCCTGAAAGGTGTCCCAATGTAACCGGCCGATCCGGAGTTCACTGCGGGAGCCGTTTAGCTCCAGATTCCAGCCCTCTGCCAGGGTCAGATCGGCATCCGACCGGATTGCGTATTCCCTGGATGACTGATCGTTTTTGGGACGTCCTTCCATCTGAAAATCTTCGACTGTGTAATTGGCCCGCACAAGAAAGGAGTTACGGAGTTCGAGCCGGTCATGAGGCTGCCAGCGGATCATCGGAGAGAGGCGGATCGTCCGGCGCCAGTTGTTCTCCATGCTTCTGGTTGCCGACAGATACACATAATGCGTAGCCTCTCCGCCGGCCCGAACCGTCAGATCAAAATAGGGAGAGAAAATGTGCCGGTTTGTGATCAGAATCAGGTAGTTCAGTTCATCGCGATCATCCAGATTGATATCCGGTGTGTCGTACCGCAGTATTCCGGTCTGGGCGCGCAGGCTGAGTTCGTTATTGTCGGAGAGCCGGAGACGGTTTTGAGTATATATCTCAAGCCGGCTCTGATCAAAATTGGAGTTACGCAGTACTTCATTTCGTCGGGTGATCTGGTCATCCGTAAAGGGATCGGTATTAATTAGTCGGGAACCCCGGTTGATGTAACCGAAATTTAAACCCAGTGCAATCTGGCTTCGGTTGAACCGGTAGTCACTTTCGGCCTGAAGCTGAATCTCCTGGCGCTGTGTCCGGGTATCAAACAGATCATCATCGAAGTCATCCTGAATGGGCCGGCTGGTTACAACCCGCACATTACTCATGGTATAGAGGTCGATGGTCAGTCCAACCCCCTCCGTGACTGGCAAGCGGACCCGCACGTCAAGTGCGGTGGAGTCGTTCTGGATGGATTCAATGATGTTGGTGAAATCCCTGTTGAAAAAGCTGCTGGGTTGATAGCTCTCACGAACACCACGACTCAGAACCAGATCGGCCTGCATCAGGAAATCATCCATACGGTACTGGCTGCCGGTCTGAAATCGCAGGGTCGTATATTCCCGCGGATCAATCCGGGCATACTGGGCCTCGGCGGTTGGATGGAATGTGAAATCCCCGACTTGAAACGGCCTGCTGCGGGCACGGAACAGGGCAGAAGGCCCCTGATCAAGGTTTTCACTGCGGCGATCACTCATAATACCACCCATCAGTGAAAACTCGATCTCTTCATGGGGATTGTATAAAATTCCGATATGTCCGGCATCCTGCCGGAGGTTGGTTGTGGTGAAGCTGTAGGATTGCGCCAGACCCGTGGCTGCCCAGTCATCGGAGAGCCAATGGCGCATGGCAAGGTTCAGGTCGTTTTCATCCTGGATATTTTGTGCCTCTCCGCCGGACAGGTGGAGCCGGGACCGGAACCTGTTGCTCATTTGCATGCTGAAGTTCCCCTCATCGACGGCAACTCCGCCCAGGTATTGCCATCGCATCGCATCACGCTGCCGGCTGAA
>SLLW01000261.1 GCA_007133875.1 Balneolales bacterium
TCACCCCGGCCCGCACCGCTCCGGTCCGTTTCATCCGCCTGGTGACACGGATTCAAAGCCCGTACATCCCGGACTTCCGATCGTTTTTTATGGGCGATTTCCGTAATGGTTTTGCGTGCGGTCGCTGACATATTGCCAATAACTACCGGCCTGCCGCTTTTTATGATACCCGCCTTTTCGGTGGCAATACTGGTGATTGTTTTGCCAAGAAAATTACTGTGATCCAACCCGATGGATGTGATGACCGAAACCTCGGGATCCACGATATTGGTCGCATCGAGCCGCCCGCCAAGGCCGGTTTCCAGAATGGCCATATCCACGTTCTGTTCGGCAAACCACCAGAATGCCAAAGCCGTAGTGATTTCAAAATAGCTCAGCTCCACTTCCATCAGCAGATCACCATGAAGCCTGAAGAAGCGCAGGAACTCATCATCAGGAATCATCGCACCATTTATACGAAACCGCTCACGAACCTGAAGCAGGTGCGGGGAGGTATACAGTCCGCATCGATACCCCGCTCTTTGGTAAGCAAGCGCCAACATCACCGCAACACTGCCCTTGCCGTTTGTGCCGGCAAGATGAATACAGGGTACTTTTCGGTGCGGATCCCCAAGTCGGCTGCAGAATGAACGGATGCGGTCCAGGCCGAGTTTGGCCGCTACCGCTCCATGCACCTGAAATGAGGGGAGCTGATCAAGATACCGGTATACATCGGATATATGAGAAAATCGGGTCACGTGCGGGGAGTGTCCTTATGCTAATTCTGATAATGATATGCCACCGAATATCGTATATTGCAATCACTTTCGCATCCATTATTTTTAACCGGTCTGACCTTCTGAACAAACATCCGGACAGACTTCTGAACAATCATCCCCCGGGGGTTATGTACAAAGAGATTATACAACCCATTCTGTTTAAACTGGATCCCGAAAAAGCACACCACCTCACCGCTGAGATGGGACAACTATTCTGCTCATTGCCTTTTTTAGGGCGACTGGCGACACAACGTCATGTCGGTAAATGGCCAGACGCGAAACAGTTTCTGATGGGATTGCGTTTTTCAAACCCGGTCGGGATAGCTGCCGGATTTGACAAAAATGGATCATGGCCGAACCTTTTACGCTTCAGTGGTTTCGGATATGCCGAATTTGGCAGTATCACGGCACAACCATCGGACGGGAATCCACCACCACGCCTGTTCCGGCTACCGGAAGATCACGCATTAATCAATCGAATGGGATTACATAACGATGGCGCAGAAACGATATGTCGTCGTATCACAAAACTGAAATACCGTTCTCCTAAGCTCTTTCGTGATTTTCCGGCGGGCATCAATATCGCAAAAACCCATAATCCGGAGATCACCGGTGATGCTGCCATCGAAGATTATCTGTCCAGTTATCGCAGTGCCCGGACGGTGGCAGATTATATCACACTGAACATTTCGTGTCCGAACACCAAAGAGGGCATCACATTTGAAGACAGCCGCGCACTGACGGATCTGTTGCATGGCATCAAGCAGGTCCGGTCAGCTGATGATCCGCCTTTGCTGGTCAAATTCTCCCCGGATACGCAGCTTCCAACGCTGGATGAACTGGTACAGATTTGTGAATCGTTTGATATCTCCGGATACGTGTTGTCCAATACTTCGGCAAACCGGGACGGGCTAAAAACTCCCGCTGAGCAGTTGTCGCTTATTGGAAGCGGGGGGCTGAGTGGTGCACCGCTATTTGAACGGAATATTGCGAGGGTGGCACATGTCCGGAAACTTCTTCCTGACAACAAGATTTTGATAGGCTGTGGCGGTATTGACACCCCCGCCGGGGCTGTCCGTATGCTCAAGGCCGGCGCTCATCTGCTTCAGGTCTATACCGGATTTGTCTATGAGGGGCCGGCATTGATACCCGCTATAAATGATGCCATCTCAGCGGAGATGGATAAGGAGAAGTGTGCCACGATGCGCGACTGGCTGCAAATGCATCACAAAAACTGATTGCTGCATTTCCCGGGGGGGGCTTTTTTATTGCTGATGATGCAGCTGCAGCTCATACTCACACCTGGCAGGAACCGCCACACCGTAACTTGTCGGGGGATTAAATCGCAAATGGGTATCAATTACCTGCATCAGCGATTCCATGATATCTGAATCTGCACCGGCTTCAGTATCAGCGGCTGCATCGGCTTCCGCTTCAATATCCGTATCTGCGTTGCTTTCAAAATCGGCGTCATCGTAATCATCGTAATAGTCGTCATAATACGCTTCATCATCATAGTCATCATACCCATAATCACCATAATAATCACCATAATAATCATCATCATAATCAGCAGCATGACCATCGCTGATGACAGAAAATTCCATGGGTGATCCGTCACGACCAATGGTAACAGCGATGGTCACATTACGATGAATCATTTGGGCATCCAGAAGCTCCTGCAAGCCACTCGCTTCAAGAAACTGCTCTTCTCCACCGGCGATTTCCGGGACTCCATCCAATTCATCACAATTATGAACCCTGCTGGTATCCACCATATCGGCCCGCACACGATCGGCATCGATTTCTTCGGCAAGCGCAGAAACCACACGGTTCCCTGAAAACTCGGGATAATCGTTTTTCAATGCGAATAATACCACCCGGGCACTATCCCAAAGTGCTCCCTCGTAGGGAAAAAGATCCTTGAAATCGGGTTCTTCAATGTTATAATCCAGTATGCTCTGAAAATGTTCCGTTATTGATTTCCTGGCCGGACGCTCTTCTGTATCCGATTCCTGCGGCGCTGCTTCCTGATCTTCTGCTTCCTGATCTTCTGCTTCCTGTTCCTCTGTTTCCGGAGTATCTGTTTCCCTGCCATTCCGCATCTCATCAACAGAATCCCCCTCAATATTATCGGAGATGGACTCCTGCTGCTGATCCGGATCGCTTGCTGTTCCGGTTTCAAATCCATTTTCGTCCGCACCGGATCGACCCTGCGACTCACCGGGAACCGCATCATCTCCATCGTCCGTACCATGGATTTCTTCGTATTCGGGATGTATCACTGCCATGAATACGGAATCTGCCATCATTGCCCGGACCGAATCTTTGAACGCCTCCCGCTCGTTCTGTTCCTGATTCCATATGTGTCGGGTAAAAGAGAGGTCATTCAGCCGCAAGTGATATTGATCATCATCACGGGCCAACATGGCATAGTCCTGAAGTGACCGGTATAGTGCTTCCGGGGCTTTATCGTGCTCGGGATGTTTTTCGGCAAAATTCCGGAGCTTACCTGCCCGCCCTTCCGAGATATGATGTGACAATATCTCCTCAAATGCCCTGGAGAGGCTGTCTTCCCTGCTCAGTACTTTTTCCGAAACCTGCCGTTCAAGCATATATCGGTCGGCCATACGCTCGGCATAGATGGTATTCGGATAAAAATCGACCAGTTGCATGGCATACTGCATCGCCTGTACCGAGTCTCCTGAGGAGTCATAGAGTTCGGAAAGGGAGTATATGGCCTGTGGTGCAAGTTCTGAATCAGGGAAGCGCCCCATCACATTACGGAAGTACCTGGCGGCGCTGTCGGGCATAGCCAGATTGTTGAAAAAAACGTTGCCAATTTCGTATTCCCGGGATGCAATACTGTGCCGGGTTTCCCGCTGTTCCTCTTCGGTCAAGGGTATTTCCGCGAGATCGATGTCAACGGTAGGGGCCTGCTCATCCGCGAGTTCCTGGATGGCACTATCGACATCATCCACCTCTTCGCCCTGATCCTCAAATTGTCTGACAATATTTATGCGTACCATCTCCATCCGCCGCCAGTCATCTACAAGCGGCCTTTGTCCCCAATACGCCTGGAAGGCCTGCCCCATCTGCTGCATCAACTGGGGATTCTGGTGATTCAGGAATCCATTTTCTGTTTCTTCATCGGCTTGTACTCCGGCCTCGTCAATGTCATCAACCGAAATCATTTGCTGGCGCTGCTGATCACGAGCCTGGGCTTCCATTTCTGCAATTTTCCGGGCTCTCACCTCTTCGATTACCGAATCGCGATCGGCAGGCGAAAGTGTACCTAACCAGAGCAGACTGTCAAGGTGATGGATTTCCTGATTGAGCCGGGAATATTCACCGTAGGACCGGGCCATGATATCAGCGTCAAAATTTTTTGGCAGAAGTTCCCTGTTTGTCGATTGCTGGGAAGAGGAATCAAAGTAGGCGGCCGTTAGGGTATAATCGAGATAATGATCCCGATGAATTTCGGCCATGCCGTAGAAAATCCGGGCTTCATCTTCGCGGGTAGGGTTTATAGAGCGGTGCCTCAGGATATCTTCATATCGTTGATAAGCTTCGGTAAACCGGCCCATATCCTGCAGTGTACGTGCGCGCTCATACTGGATTTCCGACAAGTATTCAAAGTGGCGGTCATCGCGGGACATGGATGAGAAATGGTCGTATGCCCACTCGTGATTCCCTTGTTTACGTGCGACTACCCCCATTTTTCGTTCTGCATGGTAGATGAGGTCATAGTTGGGGTTGGAGCGGTGTGTGGCCTCCTCGTACGCGGCGAACGCCTCTTCATAGTGCCCAAGAATTTCCAGCAGCTGTCCGTGCAGGAAGTGGGCACGCATTCTCATATACCGGTCACCGATATCAGGAAGCGCCTCAGCAAGGTAAACTACGGCATCTTCATACTCTTCCCGCCCCACATAAAGCTGGGCTATAACCAATTTGACTTCGGCTTCAATTTCTGGATCCCAGTCGAATTCTGTAGAGAATAACCGTGACTGGACATAATTAATCCCTTCTGAGAAATTTTCCATTTCCAGCGCAGCTTTTCCACGCCATAATATGGCGTTTTGCCGCATTTCCTGGTCGGTGGTGGTCGCCAGCAGTTCAACAAACTTTTGATCCGCCGAAAAATATTGCTGTTGATAAAAATAGGACATGCCGATTAACATAATGGCATCGTCAACCCATCTGGATTGTCCATGAAAGCGGATGACATCGGCGCTTTTCTCTGCAGCATGTGCAAAATCACTCTGCCCGGCGCGTCGGGGAGTGGCATGTACCCGTATCGGGCGTTCCGGGTTGATCTCGATATCCTGCCGTTCCTGGGTCTCGAGGCCCCGCTCAAAACTGGTTTTGGCGTTATAATAGGTATTGAAATAGGCGTTGAAATCTCTCCATGAGCTTTGCAGAGTGGTAGAACAACTCTGCAGAAAGAGTGCGAACAGCAGCAAAACGCCTAATTTCCGGATCAAACGAACCATGAGTTACTAAATAGTGATCCCTACTCGATTGTGCTTACTTTAATCATATTGGTACTTCCGCGTTTGGCAACAGGCATTCCGGTCGCAACGACCACCCGGTGTCCTGTATTCACCAACCCGGTATCTTTCAGGTATTCTTCCATACGTTTTACGCTGACATCCGTATCGAATATTTCATCCAGCTGAACCGGGGTGACTCCCCAAACCAGCATCAGTTGCCTGCGTACATCTACGCTTTCCGTAAAAGCTATAACGGGAACTCGTGGACGAAATTTTGCAATTCTTCGGGCTGTTGTTCCGGAATGTGTGATTGTTGCAATCAATCTGGCTTCTACCGCTTCGCCAATGGTCACGCATGAATAACTAAGTGATTCGATGATCTGTTTTTCGCGCCACTCCGGCTGAACAAAATCCAGGGTCTGATAGAGTTTATAGGCTTTGGCTTCAATATTGCGGCAGATTTTGTCCATATTCCGGACGGCTTCCAGGGGGAATTTGCCGGCTGCTGTTTCCCCCGAAAGCATTACAGCATCCGTTCCATCCAGAACAGCATTGGCCACATCGGAGCTTTCGGCCCTGGTGGGTCGCGGGTTGTTCATCATCGACTCAAGCATCTGGGTAGCGGTAATTACCGGCTTACCGGCGACTTTGCAGCGGTCGATGATTTCCTTCTGGATGAGCGGAACCCGTTCGCTTGCGATTTCGATACCGAGATCACCCCGTGCTACCATAACCCCGTCCGCCTGCTCGATGATATCATCGATTTCATCCAGGGCTTCCGGTTTCTCAATTTTTGCGATGATTCCGGCATTACTGCCCTGCACACGAACTTTTGAAATCAATCTCTGAACATCCGCTGCCGTGCGGACAAACGAGATGGCGACAAAATCGACTCCCTGTTCCAGGCCGAACTTCAGATCCCTTTCATCTTTTTCGGTGATGGCCGATATGGAGGTTTTTACATCGGGCAGGTTTACCCCTTTTCGCGGTTTCAGGAAACCGCCGTTAATAACCCGGGCGGTGATATCACCGTCAGATATCTTGACGATTTTCAACTCCATCAGCCCGTCGTCCATCAATATCGTATTGCCCTGCTTGACATCCTGGGCCAGATTGGGATAATCAATAGGAATAATTTCATGATCTCCTTCCACATCGTCGGGGGTCAGTTTGACATAGGAGTGGGTTTCCAGCATGGCCCCTTCCCCCTTCATCCGTCCGACCCGGATTTTCGGGCCCTGCAGATCCATCAAAATCGGAACGGTCACACCAAGTTTTTCCGAGATTTCCCTGATGTTTTCAATATTTTTTTTGTGAACATCATGGGTTCCGTGTGAAAAATTGAGCCGTACGACATTCATCCCGCTGCGGATGAGTCGTTCAATCATTTCGGGTGTGTTGGTGCTCGGGCCGATGGTGCAAACCAATTTGGTTCGGCGATCATTGAAGTTCATGCAAATTTTCTTTTAGTGCGATGATAGACATATTGGCTAAATATAGGGTCTTGCAAGAGAAAATGCCGATTCAATTCCTTCAAATAGAAAGATAAAAAAAACATGTTTGAATAATTGCCCAAGTTACTAATGGGATTGATACAGACCCTTCCCCGCATTTCGTTTCACATATTCATCACCCACTACTGCTCTTATTTAGTCGCTCAAACCCATTGGGTGTACAGATCATCGGGCGTCCTCGGCAGTCGCGTCAGATCTTGATATGAATGGCATCGATCTGTCAGATGCGAAGCAGTGGCAGAAACTCTGGGTACATTCAGAACTTAGGATGTACTTTTCGTTTTAACGAGCATCTGGAAAAAAAGAAACCCCTTCACCGCAAGTGCGATAAAGGGGTTTCAGATAACATTGAGGTATAACTGTTAATTGACAGTAAACCCTGTTAGTTGCGTGTATCCCACCAGACGCGATGGGTCATGGCACTTGGTCCAATCGGAACTTCGGTAGCCTCAACATTGGCAGCATTATACTGGTATTCACTGTTGGGATATGGGAATCGCCGCGGGATTTCTTCGATATATGGCTCTTCAGCCATAGCGAGATCGGGATACCCGGTTCTTCTCCAGTCATGATATGCTTCCACATTCAGGAAGTTGGCGATATACTTCTGCGTCATGATCTGCTCATGGGCGGCATCCTCATCGACGAGTGTGGTAAGATCTACCATATCGAGCAGATACGCGTCAATATCGGCACCATCAACACCCAGCTTCTCCATGGATGCACGAACGGCATCTTGCAGTACCGGTTGTGCGGCTGCTGCGCCACTGGTAAACAGTGTTGCTTCCGCCTCAATAAACTTGGCTTCGGCATAACCGATCCAGGTAACAGGGGCATTGGCAGCGCTGTAAAATTCGCCAATGGAAGAGACATTTGCTGTTCCGATACCAAATTCACCATTTTGATGTCCAACATACGTGGAGTCATCCTGGGCAAACATGCTTGGATCGAACGGTTCCGGAGAAAATCCTCCAACCTGACCTTCCGTATTAACAGCACCAGCCTGGCGAGCCTGAATCGGAAGACGCGGATCTTCCAGATCTTTCAGCAGGTTCACATAGTGATGACTCAACTGATCCCGGGTATCCCATTTACTGTCAATGGCATACTGATACCACGGGTTTTCCGATCCGGCGGATGCTTCATAGGAAAAATCGGCATCGCTAGCATTACTGGCTAAACCGTTTGCCAAGGCATCCAAAGCCGCATTGGCACGAGCTTCTCTGCTGTTGCCGGGAGCTTCACTAAGTCTCATGTTGAACCGTGCGATCAGCGTATGGGTCAACTCGGTCCAGAGGTTCAGGTTGCCGCCATAAATAAGGTCATCACTACCCGGGGTAATAGCTCCGGGATTTTCGAAATCATCCAGGGCATCTTCAAGCAACCCGAAGATGGCATCATAGATCTCTTCCTGGGAATCATATCCCGGAGACGTATTGGTTGGTTCAAACGCCTCTGAATACGGTGCCTCATTGAAGAAATCCGTAATGTACGACATGTTCCAGGCAAGGATCACTTTTCCAATCCCGGCATGGGCATTCATCTCATTTTCTTCTGCCTGTTCGATGAGTGTTTTTACATTGTTCATGACCGTTACGTAGGAATAGACTCCCCAGAAGTTGTTGGGGCCATCTTCGGTGTAGTAGTAACGATCTTCGTGGTTTTCAGGTACACCATTCCACGCTAATTGCTGCATCCACAGACTGGATACACGCACCGGCTCATTGGCAATTACACGGTAGGAGAAATAACCCTGAATTGCCGGGAGCTGGAGATTTTCATCAACGAATTCCGGTTCATTCGGATTTTCGTTGACATCCAGAAAGCTGTCACATGCACTGAATCCAATCAGCACAACAGACAGCATAAAGATTTTTAAAAAGGTCAACTGTCTCATATGTAAACTCTTTTAGACGATATTTGATTAATTACAATCCGTAATCAGATTATATGGAGAAACGAATGCTGAAAGAGTACGTGCGGGCATTGGGGGTTACCATGTGGTAAAAACCCTGTCCGTTGCCACTGCCGTACAGACTTCCTTCAGGATCTCCATAGGAGAAGTCCGTGCTTATCCAGAGATTGTTCGCTGTTGCGGAAAACTGGAGCGAATGCAGCGGGGTATTCTGGAGAACAGACATCGGAAGCGAATAGGAGAGGGTAAGCTCTCTCAGGCGGATATAACTTCCGTCTTCCACAAAGTTTTCAAAGATATTACCATGAAAACCCTGATAGTAGTTCTGATCACGGACAATGGCCTGTTCATTCGGCTCTCCGGTGGAGGCTACAATACCGTCATAAACATATTCCGTTCCGCGGTTGGCGGTATGACCCGCTGTACCGTAGAATGTGGTATAGAACAAGTCCATATTCAGTACATCACCACCCTGGCGAAAGTCAAAAAGTCCTGATAATCCAACACCACGATAGCTGAAGCTGGTGCGGACGTTGGCGAGCCAGTCGGGCTGCACGTTACCAATAGGACCTGAATCCGGAGCTAATTGCGGCAAGCCGTTGTCGCCAATCAGCTTTTCACCATCTTCGTTACGTAAAAACCGGTTACTCCAGATGACGCCATAACCACTTCCGCCTTCCACTTCGCTATCCGGCATAATTCGTACCTGGGGATCGGTAAAACCGGCCAGATAAATACTGGATACACCATCTGCGAGTTCAACAACCTCGGTATGAGGATTGGAGAAGTTACCACGCAGATCCCAGCGGAAATCACGGGTCTGGATCGGAGTAACACCTACATCAAATTCCCAGCCGTAGTTGCGAATTTCACCAGCATTGAGCAACAGACTGCTAAAACCGGTAGCCGTAGATACGGGAACGTTGAAAATCTGATCCTGAACGGTTCGGTCATAATAGGCGATATCAACAGAAGCACGACCCCCGAACAGGCGAGTTTCAAGTCCAACTTCCCACTCTGTCGAGATTTCCGGTTTCAGCTCCGGATTTCCAAGGCTGGTACTCAGACGGTAGGCATTGACTCCCTGGAATGGGTAGTTGATTTCCCCACGGACAGCATCCGTTGGATTGGCCTGCAGATAGGTAGTCGATGTGGCATAAATCGGTGCATCGGCTCCAATCTGGGAGAGGGAGGCTCTCAATTTACCAAAACTGAGAATGGCATTGTTACTAAGAGGCTCAAAAGCATCGGTAAATACAAATCCTATACTTGCCGACGGATAGAAATAGGATCGGTTATCTTCCGGCAATGTAGAGCTCCAGTCATTTCTCGCCGTCAGGGTAAGATAGAGATAATCCCGATAGTCAATGGTCGCCTGGGAGAAAACGCTGACCAGCCTGCGCTCTTCGGTTGTTTGCGCCGGTGTTACCACATCCGCATTACCAACATGGTAGAAATTCGGAATGTTCAGGTTCATACCACGCTGTGCCGACATGTTGTAATAACGCATGTTCACATTATGGCCAACCAAACCGCTGATTCTCAGGTCTTCGGACAGGTCAAACATCGCGTTCAAGGTCAGGTCGGAGTTGATTTCGGAACGCCGGATACCCTGATCAAACATGGCACCATTCGGACGGCTTCGGGTACCTACATTGGTCTCCTCTTTCCGCTCATCAGAATAGGTATCAATACCAATACGCTCGGAAACACTCAGCCAGTCATTGATATCAAAGGTAACTTCGGTACTGGCGATGAACCGATCTACATCACTGGTATAGCGATTGTTGTCAATAATCCAGTTCGGGTTGTTGAAAGCGGTAAGGTGCATACGCTGGCTACCGTCATCATACGTTGCCGGAGACTGATCAAAGTTGATCGGTGCAAAATTCACCGAATACAGGAACGCTCTGGGACTGTTTCCTTCCGCCAGCCACACATTTTGTGTATTGATATAGTTCAATGAGGTGTTGACGTTCCAGCGGTCGCCAAGTTGTGCACCAAAACGGGCCATAACGCTGTTCCGGTCAAGGCTGGTGCCGGGAACAAACCCTTCCTGCTGCAGATTACTAAAGCTCAGGAAATAATTGGTTGTCTGGCTTCCGCCACTGAGACTGATGGAATTATCATAAGCCATTCCGGTCTGATAGAACTCTTCCCGCGGGTCAAGTATCGGAACATCCATCAGTGACGTCACCTCATTAGGAAGCGCATCCTTGTGCGGCCCCCAGCTTTGTGAGGTTTGTGTTCCGCCAAAAATGGGATTTTCAATCACTTCCCCGTTCTCTGTTCTTGTTTCACGCGGATCAGGAATACCACCGCGGTCGGCAGGAACACCACTGGCATAAAAACCCTGACTGCCAAGTGTGTATTCATTCTGAAATCCTTCAATAATAGGATTGCTGGCCCGGACCGTAGAACTAAAGCTAACCCGGGTGGGGCGCTCGCCACGTTCACCGCCTTTGGTTGTGATCAGAATCGCACCGGCAGCGGCACGGGATCCGTAAAGGGCTGTTGCGCTTCCGCCTTTCAGCACGGTAACATCTTCAATAATATTCGGATCAATATCCAGGCCCCTGTTGGAAGTACCACCGGTAAACAGGGTGCTTTCAGAGAAATCCATATTGTCTTCGGCGTTGCTGATCGGCACACCATCGACGACAAACAGCGGCTGGTTGTTACCCAACATGGAAGTATGGCCACGGATTACGATTCGTGAAGAACGGCCGGGTTGTCCACCGGAACCGGTGACATGTACACCGGAAAATTGCCCTGCCAATCCATCGACCAGGTTTTCGCGCTGCGAATTGAGCAACGCTTCGCTGTCGATCGA
>SLLW01000396.1 GCA_007133875.1 Balneolales bacterium
GCCCGCAAGGCCGGGTACCAACTGGCCATCATACAGAGAATCAGGCTTCCGCCCAATACAAAGGCAACATCCGTCCACAATATCTGGACAGGGTAGGCCGAGATGATGAAAGACTCTGCTCCGGCCAATTTAACCAGCTCATACCGGTCCTGAAGAAAAGAGAGCATCAACCCGACCGTTCCGCCGACGATACAGCCGGTGAGCCCGATGTACCAGCCCTGGCGAAAGAAAATGGCCATAATGTCTTTTTTCCGAAATCCGATGGAGCGAAGTAACCCGATATCACGCTGTTTCTGAATGACGATCATGGTCAGGGAGCCTACAATATTCAGGACAGCAACCAGAACAATGATCATGAGGATAAAATAGGCCCCCCATTTTTCCAGGTTCATGACATCGTACAGCGGACGCTGAAGGTCGTACCAGGATTGTACAAGAAATGCATCTCCCAACTCTTGTTGGAGCCGGCTCTTTACCCGTTCGGCCTGCTCATGGTTCTGCAGGCTGATATCGATGCCGGAGAGCTGGTTTCGTTGGTCAAAGAGACGTTGTGCGGCATTGATGTCAATATAAATGACCGGATCTTCGATTACCTGACGCATACTGTAAATACCACGGATCTCAAAGCGGCTTACCCTGGGCCCACTGAATTGGGTTAGTGCCCGCTGCATACCCGCAGCACTCAGCAGCGCGATCTCATCACCAACATTCAGGCGAATGGAGCGGCTCAGCGGTTCGGAAAGCAGGACGCCGGGCCTGCCATCAACAACCTCCAGATCCAGCCCACCCGCATTCAGAAGGGCATCCATATCGGTGAACCTTGCAAACCGTTCGGGGTCTATTCCCTTTACCATTACGACCTGATCACGGTTGCCACGGTGAGCGACCAGGACTTTTCCCTGGATGTAGGGTGACTGTACAGTTATCTCGGGAATACCGGCCAATATGTTATCAATCTCATCATCCACCATAAATGAGCGTCCTTCGACCGCTTCGATGCGAAGATCGGGGTCGTTGGAGAGCAACATGGTTTTGATAACATCAAAAAAACCATTAAATACAGAGAGTACGACAATGAGAAGGGCGGTCCCGACAGTTACCCCGGCAATACTGATCATGGTCAGGGAGGTGATCAGGGAAACCCGTTTCTTGGAGAAGAGGTATCTTCTTGCTATGAGGCTCGTACTATTCAACAGTTATTAATACAGGGAATAAATTGAGGTTAATCTACCGAAATTCATAAAAAGCAGGTATAATGAGTTGGGTTAATTTTAGTTCAAATCTTTGTATTTTTACCCGACAATGCCAACGTCCCGCGAAAAAAATATGCCCGTGAATATTAAGATTTTGAATCACGACCACATTTCCGCACTTGAGAAAGCCGATCACTCAGATCCATTTTCTGTTCTTGGGCCTCATTCGTTTGGTAAAGGAAAGAAAAAAGGATTTGTAGTGCGCACGCTACAACCTAACGCTGAAGCAGTAAATATATGGTATGATGATGGGACATCCTACCAGGAGATGAACCGAATCAGCGATGGCGGAGTGTTTGAGACCTTTTTTGAAGAGACTTCGGAACCGCCATCCTATTATTTTGAAATTAAACCCTATGAGGGGGAGAAGTACACCCTCATTGATCCGTACTCATTCGGACCGACCCTCAATGACGAAGACCTCCATTACTGGGGTGAAGGGACCCACCGGCGAGTGTATGAGTGGATGGGTGCGCATCAGATGGACGTTGGTGGTGTGGCCGGTACCCGGTTTGTTGTCGCGGCTCCGGGAGCGAAGCGGGTGAGTGTGGTCGGTACGTTCAACGACTGGGATGGCCGTCGCCACCCAATGCGAAAATATCACGATCAGGGGCTTTGGGAGATTTTTATTCCGGGGATTGCCGAAGGTGATGTCTACAAATTCGAAATTGCTGTCCACGGGCAGGATGTGCCGCTGCTCAAGGCAGATCCGTATGCCTTCTACTCTGAGGTCCGGCCACGAAACGCATCCGTCGTAAAAAGCATTGATACGTACACGTGGAATGACCAGAAATGGATTGAAAAACGGGACAAGGGATTTGATGCACCCATGTCCATTTATGAAGTTCATCTGGGTTCGTGGAAGAAAAACGAACTGGCCACGAACGGTTTCATGACTTACCGTGAGCTGGCCGCTGATCTGGTTCCCTATGTAAAGGAACTGGGGTTCACTCATATTGAGCTGCTTCCAATCACCGAGCATCCTTACGATCCCTCCTGGGGATATCAGGCAACCGGATATTTTGCACCAACCTCACGATTTGGCGAACCGGAAGAATTTATGTACTTCGTGGATGCCTGCCATCAGGCCGGTATCGGTGTGATCGTCGACTGGGTGCCGGCACACTTTGCCAAGGATGACCACGGACTCCGAATGTTTGATGGTACCGCGCTATATGAACATGCCGACCCTCGTCAGGGCGAACATCGCGACTGGGGCACGTTGATCTTCAATTTTGGCCGCACCGAAGTGATCAATTTTCTGATATCCAATGCGGTCTATTGGTGCGATAAATATCATATTGATGGTTTGCGGGTGGATGCAGTCGCCTCCATGCTCTATCTCGACTATTCGAGGGAAGACGAGGAGTGGGTACCCAATAAATTTGGAGGAAGGGAAAACATTGAAGCGATCGATTTTCTCAAGCGGTTTAACGAGATTCTTAACGAAGAGTTTGAAGGTGTGGTGACCATGGCCGAGGAGTCAACTTCCTGGCCAATGGTCTCCCGGCCGACCTATATCGGCGGTTTGGGATTTGATTTCAAGTGGAATATGGGCTGGATGAATGATACGCTGAAATACATGGCGATCGATCCGATTTTCCGAAAGTATCATCACAACCAACTGACCTTTTCGATGATTTATGCGTTCACGGAAAACTTTCTGTTGCCGCTATCGC
>SLLW01000160.1 GCA_007133875.1 Balneolales bacterium
GGAATCCGGCTACACGTAACAAGCAAATTGCCTTGAGTAAACCCCATTTTCGGGTTGTAACTGCGGAAATCTATCATATGGACTGGCTCCAGCTTCATCCGGAAGGTGAGTTCCGGGCCATCTTTGAGTGGAAAGAGGGGGCCTGGACGGAGACCTGGGCCTGTCCGTAAACCGGATGGGCTTAATGAGTACCGTTTGCTGTATACAGATAAAATGCCACCTGCCTGTATGTTACTGCTTTTGCTTTGGAGGGGGATCGAGATAGGCAATGGTTGCACCCCAGGTTCCGCAACCCGGTCCACCCAGATGATAGTGATTGACCCAGGGGATAGCCTCTAATATGGCATGTACCAGCCGGCGAAGTGCACCGGTTCCTTTGCCGTGAATTATTCGCACCGTTAAAATCTCTTTTTCCCGGCAGGTTCGCAGGTATTCGGGGACCAGATCACGAACCTCCGAGGGAGGGAAGATATGCAGGTCAAGTTCCCCGGTGATCGGGTATGCTACCGGTTCGTCAGGGTCAGAATTTCCGCCATTCGGGGGGATTTCGCCGGACTCGTGCCGCGAGTGTTCATCGGACGGTTTTTTGTTATCCGGGTTCGGCCGATCAGTATGGTCGTATGAATCTGTCATGGCAGTTACCCTTAAAACACCGTGATAATCTCATTCAGAGGTTTGCGTTTCAGGTCAGGTACCTGAATATTTCCGGCGGGATATCCAACCGGAAACAGTACGGTAGGAGACTCGTTATTCGGGCGTTTCAGAATGGTATTCAGGAACTTCATGGGACTGGGTGTGTGCGGCAGGGCCACCAGGCCGGCCGTGTGCAGGGCGGTAATCAGGAGTCCGGTGGCGATACCCACCGACTCGTTGACATAGTAATTTTTTCGCCTGACCTGGTTTTCATCAAGCCGGTATGATTCTTTGAAAACGGCGATCAGCACCGGTGCTTTCTCCAGATACGGTTTTTCGAAATTCGTCTCGAGCTTTGCAATATCCTGTTTCATCTCTCCAGAATACCGCAGTTCATAATTGATTCGTTCCTCTTTTTCGGCGGCTTGCCGGATCTCTTTTTTGATGGTGTGATCCTTGACCACTACAAAATGCCAGGGTTGCATATTTGCACCTGAAGGTGCTGTTCCTGCCGCTTCAATGCAGTTAAAAATGACTTCGTCGGGCACCGGTTCTGAGGAAAAATCACGAACGGTACGTCGTTTTTTCATGAGATCAAGAAATTCCCGGGATCGGGACAGCAAATCTTCCGGTGCAGGTTTTGAATACTCAAGGGAAACATAGGGCACTTTTTGACTCATGGTGTTACAAATAATCAATTTTGTATATCAGTGTTAACAGTCACAGTTTATCAGAAAAAAAGATAGCGAACAACGGTCAATAAACGAGAAATAACGGTGTGAGAACCGGATGAGTATCTTGTGCCTCAAACATGGAAACATCCCGTCACTGCCGGTGGAAATGCGACCAAAAATCTCTTGAAAACAGAACAACAACGGCCAGGATTTCCAATCGTCCGATCAGCATCAGGATTGATAAAGCCCATTTGCCGGCAGCCGGGATGGCGGCATAGTTTTCTGCCGGACCGAAATCTCCGAAAGCCGGACCTATATTACCGATACAGGCGATACTGGCACTTAGGGAGGAGGTGCTGTCAAACCCCAATATGATGAGTACCAGAGCACCGATCGCGAAGAGCAAGAGATATATAGCAAAAAAGCTCATCACGGTTCGTATCGCTTTGTCACTGAGAACCCGGTTTCCGATCCTGACAGGAATGACCGCCCTGGGGTGTATCGATTGCCGTATTTCCGATCCAATAACCCGGAGCACAATCAACCAGCGTGTCATTTTAATACCGCCGCTGGTGGATCCGGTTGATCCCCCGGTGAAAAAGAGCATCAACAAAAGAAACAGAGGAAGTATGGGCCATAAAGAGTAATTATCCGTACCGTATCCGGTAGTTGTCAAAATTGAAATCGCCTGGAAGGCTCCAAATCGCAGGGCATCACCGGGGGTGTGGTGTTGGGTAATCCATAGCGACAGGGAAATACCGGCAACCATCACTACGGCAACAATGGTATAGAATCGCAGCTCCCGGTTGTTAAAGACAGAAGTGAAGTGTCCGGTAAACAGACGGAAATGTAGAACGAAATTGAGTCCGGCCAGAAACATGAAGAGGGTGATGACCGCGTCGATATACACGGAGTCGAATCCGCCAACACTAGCATCAAGGGTTGAAAATCCACCGGTAGCCAGCGTGGAGAAGGCATGATTGAGTGCATGGAACCAATCCATGGCAGGGTGAACCCAGAGTGTGATAAAATGGAGTAACGTCAACCCGAGATAAACCAGCCAAAGTGACTTTGCGGTCTGATGAAACCGGGGCATTAGTTTGTCCGTACTCAGCAGCGACGATTCCGCCTGGAAAAGGTGCATACCGCCGGAACCCAGCATAGGAAGGATAGCAATGGAAAGTACGATGAACCCCATCCCTCCAAACCAGTGCAGGATTGATCGCCAGAGTAACAGCGTTTTTGGAAGGGATTCGATGTCCGAATTTTGGATTCCATCGGCTGTAATACCGCCAAATATGGTGGCACCGGTGGTGGTTAATCCACTCATAGTTTCGAAAAAGGCATCGGTATAGCTGGAAACCGATCCGGAAGTGTAAAAGGGCACCGCTCCAAACAGACAGATGATCAACCAGGTTACGGTTACGGTCAAAAAGGCTTCACGCAGCTGAAGTTCACGCCGGCGTTCAAATTGGAAGAACATCAATCCACCGACGATAAAGGTAACAGCGGAAAGAGCCGGATAATGCAGGCGCATATCCTCCATCCAGATAAATGACAGCAATCCGAGAAGTAGAAAAATACCGGCCATGAACAACATAAAAAAACCGATAATACCAAGCA
>SLLW01000114.1 GCA_007133875.1 Balneolales bacterium
AAACCAGTTTCCGATGCGGATATCATTTCCTTCATCAGCCAGCAGGGCATCCTCGTCCAAAGTGGCAAGAAACAGATCCGAAACGATAATATTCTCCGGGATCGAGATCGTTCCGTTCGATTTTTCGATCTCCAGTGTATGATAATGCCGACCTTCAAGGCTGGAAATTGTCTGATCACCATCCCCAAAATAGCGGACGGTCAATTCATCAGAGGTGATAACCGTTGCGAGTTCGGCGTCGATGGAAATAGATCCGGTGATCGCTACGATAGCGTCGTCCAGGTCCAGTTCGGAGGTTTCGTCCAGAATGAATAAAATATCGCCGTTCACTGTCAGTGAGCCGTTATCCAAATCAATAATACCCCCGTCAGTGGCCTCAAAGCGCGCATATCCATCGGTGACGCTCACAGAACTGTCATCCAGATCAAATTCGCCGTATTCGGTGGCGTTAACATAAAAATCACCGCCAACCGTGACCACAGCATCGTCCATATCAATATTTTCGTCGTCATCAGCCACTTCTTTGGTAACATGGACAATGAAATCACCACCGATAGAAATGACGGCTTCATCCATATCAACTTCGGCATCATCCTCTTCGGATGTGCCGGCCGGCCGGTGGTGCGACAGGTGAAAATCCCCTGCGATTTCTATTTCAACATCGTTGAACTCAAAGTCACCATCGCTGTCCATATCGATGGCCAGGTCACCATTGATGATAACCGATTTGGAGTAATTTATTACGTTCCGGAAACGGGGATTGCCATCTTCACGCACATGAATGGAGAGATGATGCAGCTCGGCTGCGACGGCTTCGTAGTCCGAGTTGCCGTCATGAACCCGGTGTTCCAGGGTTCCGCTCAGGGTGTAACTCCCGGCACGGCCCAGCATGCGAATGTCGTCACCCACGATGATTCGGTTCCCGTTATCGCTGAAAAGTGCATTCGAATCATAATCTGTGCGAAAATTATTGAGTGTCTGCAGGATGCCGGGTGTTTCAGATGTGGCCGGTTCGTCGTCATCGAACATCAGATCCAGGGATCCGTTTCGTTTGTCGGACCGGAAATTATAAACCAGCAGTTGGGATTCGCCGTCGGCGGATATGGTTTGATCGCCATCCTCCCGGTTATCAAAACTCCAGACATCTGCTTTATCACCGTATTGCCAGGTGATGCCGCCGGTCAGGCTGAGATCTCCCTGCGCTGCCAGGTCACCGCCACTGTTTTCGGTGAACGAGATGGTGATGCCGTCAAAGATCACCTCCGATCCGGATTCAAACACAATCACCTCTTCGGTATCGATCTCCAGAACCGTACCTTCTCCGCCGAGCGTCCAGGTATTTTCCACGGAAACAGTATCACCAATGGCGATACCGGTGATGATGAAGGTCTGGCCGTCCTCTTCAAAGCTCTGCGGGTCGCCGGTCCAGCTGGTGAGATCGTCCAGCGGACCGCTTTCATAGGTAAATGCTTGTGCATACGCCGAAACATGGTTCAGCAGAAAAGGCAATAGAAGTGAAAATAACGTCACAAATAATACCGGTCGGAATCGGGTGCCAAGAGCCGGGGTTGCCGATGCGGATTTGGCCTCTCCGGAAATACGGGTATCGGTTTGTTGCATAGCATCACATTTTGGAACTGAAAAAAAAGGGTTTAATCCTTTCATACTAAGCAACTATAATATCAGTTTCAATTTTAATGCCCCGGCACCGGTTGCCGTCCAAATCGGATTTACTCACGGATCACCCGAAATCCCGTGAAACCGGGGTTATGCTCCGGGGGCGATTTTCGGTCCCGCCCGTCGACATAATGGATGGCGCCAAATCCGTACACCGAATCCGATCCGTGTTCATCCCCATGCTCTTTCCACTCCGCGACATTACCGCCAAGATCGTAAATTTCAGCATCCCCAACGGTAACCGGGTCGAAAGAGCCAACTTCCATCAGCAAATGACCTGGCGGCAGGAGGTCAATTTTCCGGCGAAGCAAGGCCACTTCGTCTACCGTTATATCGTATCCGGCAAGGCGGTTCAGGGTGTTCTGCTTCGGCCCGGCCGAATGTGCCGTCCGGTGCAGGCGCGCAGCTTCATCACTGTTTGGCAGACGCCAGGATGCGCCGGTATGCTCACTCAGCCATAACGTATAATTCCTGGCATCATCCAGGGAAATACCGGTCACCGGATAATTGCCGCGGAGCGGATGGAAGGTGTGTGTCGAGTCATATGACCGATATTGTTTGTTGGTTACATGGAACCGTCCGATAGATATGGTGTCCTCCCCAACCGGCACCACCTCGGGGATGAGGGCACCACTGTTGCGGATCCCGTAGTATCCGTCGGCTGATGCCAGACTGTCCCGTTTCAGCAAACTTGCCAGCGGACTGTCATCCTTGAAGGCACGGTTTGGCTCTTCGTAGGTCCCGAACAGCCAGCGGTCGAACCATTCGATCTCCTCATTCAGTTTGCGTGTCTGGTGGGTGAGTTTGCCAATGCCGTGCGGCTGATCGGGGAACCAGAGGAACCGGACCGGCGCTTTGCCGACCTGTTGCAGCGCCCGATAGTGCTCCCATCCCTGGTCACGCGGTACGGCACGGTCCTCGCTGCCGAAAAAGATGATGGTCGGTGCTGTAACCTGATCCATACGGAAAATCGGTGATTTTTCGATGTATGCTCTGTTATAGAACGTGCCGCCGGTGCTGTCCCACGGCGCACCGCCGATATAGCTTTGATCAAATCGCACGCCGAACATGCAGGTGCCGTAATCCGAGACCCAGTTGACGTTTCCGGCTCCTGCGCCGATCGCCCGGAACATGTCGGGATGTTCAATGGAGCGGTCTCGCGCAGGATCTCGAGGGTCCGCGGCCCGTTCGAATCGGGCAGGTTCAGGTCGGTGACGATGACGTCAGGGGTGCGGCCCGGCGTGGTCAG
>SLLW01000323.1 GCA_007133875.1 Balneolales bacterium
AAAATGGGTGGAGTGGGGCGGCCCGGTGGTGACAACCGTATCGATGTTGTGCTCTTTTATGATGGCCTGTGCTTTGGATCGGGCAAATGGGACCCATCCCACCCGGGCATCCGGAACAAACAGGTTCGCACGCAGCCATCGGGCCAGGCGTTGCTGCGGACTCAGCTCGCGGGCCCCGAGAATGGTTGTGGGGTTGGCTGCTGCTTCCGGTGAAGTACCGGAAAAACGGCCGTAGAGGGAAAAAGGCTCCAGTGTGCGTGCTTTGAAAACGGGAACATGCTCCGGTATATCATCGGCCAGGGTATGATCCAGTATGGGATATGTCGGGTTGGCACAGGTCAGTACCACCGGATCAATCCCGTGCTCCGGGAAGTATTTTACAAATTTGAGAAACCGCTGCACCCCGGCACCTCCGCTTGGCGGCCAGTAGTAGGTCACTATCAGGACCGTTTTGCGTTTATTGGCGTTGCGCGTACTTGAACTCACGTTTCGGGTGTTATGTCGGCGGATGATGTAATATCTGATACTCCGTCTTTGTTAAATCCGGGTTTCTGCCCGCCCATCCTCCGAATCGGATTGGGTTTCGCGCCGGCCCTGATAATACCGGAACAGTGCAAAAGTACCTATCAGCAGAATTACGATATTAAAAATCCATGAGAGGCGGCTGCCCAGGATGTGCGATTGCGGATCGAAACTCAGGACGAGTTGGTGCTCCCCGACCGGTATTTCGAATCCGCGCAATATGTAATTTGTGCGGTGTATGTCAACCGGTTCTCCGTTTAGTGTGGCCTGCCATCCGGCGGGATAATAGATTTCACTCAGCACAAGAAAGGAGGGTGCGTCGGCGAAAACATCAATCTGGATTTCGCGGGGGCCGTATTCGGTGATTGCAGCCCTACGATCCGCATCAGGGGTGATCTGGTGCAACCCGTTTTGTTGCGGGTCATTCCCGCCCATAAGAATGGCCGTGGAAGCGGCTTCGAACCGGTTCAATTCCGCCATTGCTTCTCGCGGACCGGAGGCAACCACCAGCGAATCAACAAACCAGACTTTGGGAAGGGCATTTTCGTTTTCCATTACCACTCCTTCTTCTCCCTGGTAAACCACATCCCAGCCGGGGAGTTGGATCGGGTTCGGGTAGATCAGGAACCGGGTATTGAGCATATTGAGTACTTCGGTGTTAATTCCGGCCGGGCCTTCAAAGATGGCGTGATCTATCACATCCTGGTAATTGCTCAGCTTTGCTCCGGAGTATCCGCCAATGGAGGGGTACACAAACGCTGCCGGTACGGCATTGTTGAAAGGGCTGTCGGATAATGGAAATGTGCGCCACGGCCATGACTCATCATGGTGTTTGTGCTCCTCGATAAACCGGTCTACCGACCGAACCTGCCTGGTTACGGCTTCATATGCTGATGAGTCCGAAGAAACCAGGCCACTTTTGTCCGTATAGCGACTGCCCACCTGAACCAGATCGACGGCTGACAGTAATACCAGGCCGGCAAGGGTGTAGTTGGCGGGAATTTTATGGAGTGCGGTTGCGGCGAGCAGGCCGGATCCCAGCAACAGATAAATCAGCAGGCGCCGGCTGTCGGAAGCCGCCTTGTCGGCACGCTCTGGCTTGATCTCCTCTTCGATATAACGCGTTGCGAACTGCTGAACCTGCGGATCGTTCGGATCCATATTTTGCTGGGAAGCTACCTGTTGCGCTATCTGCTGATGCTCTCCCGGTTTTTCAAGACTCAGGATGGATCCGTATAACACGGTGAACAGTAACGCAATACCCAGGGCGATACCGGCCGGCAGATAGAGTTGGGATAGGGTGAGACTCCTCTCTTTCCAGGCTGTATAAGTCCAGGTCATCCCCATGACAGCAATCACCGAGAAGGAGAATACCGTTACGATTAACCACATTTCGGGTGTTCGAAACTTGTTAAAAAACGGCATGTATTGGAAAAAGAGATAGTTGAAACCGTACAGGTTTTGACCCAAAGAAAAAAGCAGTGCAAGGATTCCGGAACCCAGGAAGGCATATTTGAGGTGTCCCGGGTACCGGATCAGTCCGATGAGAAACATCAGGAAGACGATCGCTCCAAGATAGTGTGGCCCGCTGGTAAATGTTTTTGGCCCCCAGTAGGTACCATCGGCCGACGATCCGCCGTAACTGTCCGGGATGATGAGTGTGAGCAGCTCACCCCGTCCCTGAGACCAGGCAAATGCATAATCGACATCAAGCCCGCTGCCACGACTGTCGTCCGCCTGCATTTCGGATCCGCCGCGGATGCTGTACCCCGAGTATTCGTAAATGCTCCAGTATGGCTGGATGTTCGCGGCCAATGCCAGGAGTCCGGCCACAACCATGAGCGCCGCCCGGCGTGACCACTCCGGCAGCCCCTTATTTTTCCAAGATTGATAACTGTCATAGGCAAACCAGAACAGCATCACAAAAAGGAAATAGTAGAGTACCTGGACATGCTCGGCACGCAGAGTGAAATTGAGAGCGATGGCAAAGAGGAAGAGACCGGCAATACGTTTGTTACTGTACGAAAGCATCCAATACCCGGCCATCGTCCAGGGTATGAAAGAGTAGGCAATGAGTTTGGAATTGTGGCCCGCACCGACAATGATGGGGATGTAGGTTGTCAACGTGATGGCGAGCGCGCCGAGGGCTGACGGTAGTGGGCGAAACCCCATCAACCAGAAGAGGAAATAGGCACCCCCCGCGCAAAAGAGGAATGGGAATACCGGAATAAAAATGGTTGAGAATACAGATCGCAACAGGTTGTCGAGATGCGTGAATGCCTTGTTGCTGATTACGGTGTAGGAAGGCATTCCACTGAAGATATTGGTTGCCCACAGAGCGTCGCTGCCGGTCTCTTCCTGGTACTCGATCACCGATTGGGCAGTGGCTCGGAATTGCT
>SLLW01000340.1 GCA_007133875.1 Balneolales bacterium
CCAACAAGATTGCGCAACTCCAAAAGTATCATATCGTTATTCTTTACGGTCATTCTGACTGCAGGAATGATCTGCTCCGGCATCCATTTTGAGGAGCCCGGAGCGTTTCGGCATGCAGACGCAATCACAGATGCACAACATACCGTAGAAAAAAACCACGATCACTGTCCGGTTTGTGCTGTTAAAAACAAAAGTGAAGATCCTGTTGAAATTCATCTTTTTCCAGACTTATTTACTGTTGATACGGATCCTGTACCATTCGACAGAATCACAGTCAATAAACGGTATGCCGCTAAATATGGCCGCGCCCCTCCTTTTTTGGTTGATTATTCCATATAACACTGTGATCAGAGATTGTTATCTCATATCGAAAAACGTCTCTGTAATAATCATACCATTTTTTAAATCCAGTTTTTATGAAGTATCTTTCTGCCCCCGTAATGCGTGTACTGTCACTTTTTCTCTTTAGTACACTTTTCTTTTTTAGCTGTGATGTCACATCATCTTCTGACGACAATGACCATGCCGATCCGGTTGGGTTTGTTATTGAACAGAATAATGCCGAGATCGTGCGTTTCGAAAATAACCAGTATGTCTGGAACCCATCAGGTACCTGGGACGATTATTTTCGTGATGATGCCGAAGGGTTAGTAATATCTCCGGACGTGATCCTCTTAACCGCAGACAATCCGCGGGGGATGACGGATGCCGTCAGGGTTCGTTGGATCGATGACCATGGTGATGTATTTGATCTGCCTGATCTAAGCGAAGATGAAGGCGGTGAATACTGGCTCGATTGGGAGTGGGAAACCCCTAATACCCTCACAGATGAATGTTCTGGCGAAGCACGTAGCGATCCGGATGCGATAGAAAGCGGGACCATACGTCCGGCCAATTTAGAACAGCACGGATCAGACGGCCAGTGGGGCTTTCATTTCCGGGCAGACCATACCGGGGAGGACCGTATCCGTTTTCGCCTGATGCACGGTTTTGGTGATGCGGCACACTCCGATTTTACATCCGGGTGGATGAATGTTACGGTTCCGCACGACGAGCATGACCTGATCGATGAAAACGGTGTCTATCTGCACGAGCGGGACAAATGCAGAACCCGTTAATACCGGATTGCTCGTCTGTCATCGTTTCTTTAATATGCGCAATCGGAAACAAGCAGGGCAAACTCATGTTTTGCTTTGTTTGTTCCGTTTGTTAAGTCCCACCTCATGTCACAACCGATCTCACGTATTTTACTGATCTTTTTATTAATTCTTAACGCAGGCACTGCCGACCTGTATGGGTATGCGGAAAAGCAACCCGATAAAGTAAGCGGGGTCGTAATAGATTCCCAAACGGGTGAGCCCATCCCTTTTGCGTATATCCATCTGGTTGAAATAAACAGGACAGCCACAACAGACCGGGAAGGTAGGTTCCAGTTTTCCAATGTTCCCGACGGAAGGTACGTAATCGCAGTCCATCGAATTGGATATGTCACCAAAAGACATCGAATAACCGTGGAGCCAGAAGAAAATGTGGTTACCCGGATTTCAATCAGCCCGACCATCCTGACCGGTCAGGCTGTGGAAGTAGTTGCTGACGCAGGACCTACGACGGGTGCCAATCTGGAACATGCGTCCATTCATGTTTTGGGTGATCAACTGCGAAGGGATCTCGGAACGACACTTTCGGAGACTCTTGACAATCAGCCCGGATTCTCCCAGCGAACCATGGGCCCGGCCCCAGGGCGGCCGGTGATTCGCGGCCTGGGTAACGAACGGGTTTTGATTCTGCAGGATGGGGAGAGAACCGGAGATGTCTCCTGGACGTCCCCCGACCATTCAGTTACCGTGGATCCGTCAACCAGCGATGAGATTGAAATTGCCCGTGGCCCGGCAGCACTGCTCTACGGATCAAATGCCATTGGGGGTGTAGTGAACGTGGTTCGGAATCAAATCCCCAATTCAATACCGACCTCCATGACAGGATCTGCATCCTTTCAAGGTGCAACGGTGAACCGGGGCGGTTCTGTGGGGGGGAAAGTCAGGGTTCCGTGGAATGATTTTGTTGTTAACCTGGATCTGAACGGTCGTATGGGGGGCAACTTCAGGACACCGGAAGGAACATTCAGCAATACTTCACTTTTGACTACGCAAAATACGTTAGGTGCCAGCTATATCCGGCCATGGGGGTATGCCGGGGTCTCCGGCTCGGTCTACCTGAGCGAATATGGAATCCCGCCGGACCCTGATGGGGGACATCCGGGGGGTGTGGATGTCGAGATGGAAAAGTACCAGATGGATGCCCGAAGCGAACTGCTCGTTAACAATCCGTTTTTTAAACTGCTCGAAATACAGGGCTCACTCATCCATTATCACCACAAGGAACTGGAAGCGGGTGGATTTATTGGTACCGAATATCTGGTTGGTACCAATAGATTGACGGCCAAAATGCATCACGGTGGCTGGGGTTTTATTGATGACGGGGTGATCGGGGTATCCGGAGACATCGTCAGCAATGCTGTCCGTGGATCACGTACACCAGATTCCCACATCTATACCGGATCTATCTTTACCATGCAGGAAACGGATTTTGGACCGTTGCATCTGGAAGCCGGTTTGAGGCTGGATCATGTTGTCGCACGACCGGTTAGAGAGAGGGAGTCATCAACAATTGGCGCTATTCGCCAGCGAACTTTTACCGGACTCGCCTCCTCCGTTTCAGCGATTATTCATGCCGGACGGGGTATTCATGTCGGGTCGACTTTCATGCACTCTTTCCGTCCGCCTTCCTTTGAAGAACTTTATTCCGAAGGGCCACATCTTGCGGCATACTCCTATGAGGTCGGTAATCCTGACCTGGATGCTGAACGCGGGTTGGGCTCTGAGCTATTTTTGCGGTATAAATCGACGAGTGCCAACTTCCAGCTGTCGGGTTACTACAACTATTTTGAAAATTATCTGCATGCCCAGGATACGGGTCAGCCGAGCCCAAGACGAAGTGACCTGAATCTGTTTCAATATGTCGCAACTGAAGCGTCTATTTATGGTCTTGAGTTCTCCGGTGAGTATGAGTTTCTGCGGAACGTTATCCTGGAAGGCACCTTCGATTATACGATCGGGAACAGGAATGTGAGCGACGAAGAAAAAGAGCTGAGCGGGATGACAGAATCCGAACAACCACTGCCGATGATGCCTCCTTTGAAATCGTCCGTAGGCCTTCGTTATGCAAGTGGCCCTTTTTCTGTTGGTGGCCAGGTTCGAATGGGTGCCCGACAAACACGGACAGGCGAGTTTGAGTCTGAAACACCGGGTTACAGCATCATTAATCTGAATGCCCAGTACCGATTCAGTTCACAGAGGGGAACCTTTCACACATTTACACTCAATGTGCAGAATCTCTTCAATGAAACGTACTACAATCATCTTTCGAGGATTAAGGAGATCTATCCCGAACCGGGCCGGAATGTGAACCTGCTCTATCGTCTCTATTTTTAATCGGTGAGCAATTCGCTATTCTCCGTTCAGCTGTTTACGCATACTGGTGCCAAGCAGTTGATTTACACCAACAGCTTTTTCAACATTCAGCACAAATGCGATCCCTTTTCCGGGTTTATCCAACTCTCCGGTCTTGACAATAGCCTCCAGAACATCATCAGTAAATTTTTCGGACACCAGGGTCAGTACGATCTCCTTTTCAGGCTCAATATTGATAGAGAACAGTCGGGCATGCTCATGTACGCCGGTACCTCTTCCTGTTAAAATGGTACCGCCAGCGGCTCCTGCTTTGCGAGCGGCTTCAATAATCTCTTCACAGAACCCTTTGTTCACAATGGAAACAATCAGTTCAAATTGTGCGGTTTCGTCCATGACTTTCAGAGGTTGGTCTTCAGGTTTTTGATTGGTTTTGTGCAGGTGTACCGCTCCGGTAAAACGGGTGATATCCAGAATAAATGCCACACCATTTCCCGCTGTGCCCATTTTGAGGCTTCTGCGGATGATGTCAAGCACTTCTTCGGCATGTTCATCCGAAACGACCGTGAAAATGACATCCTTTTCAGGTTCCAGGGGGATTCCCCAGAACGTTTTGCATTCTTCCGTGCCGGTACCCCGGCCTCTCAGAATGGTGGCACCTTCGGCATGTTTCCGTTTGGAAGCTTTGATGAGCCGGTTCGTTTTATTTTGGCTGACAATACTGATAATCAGCTTTTGACAATTTTTTAATAGATCAATCATCGTGACGTTCTTTCCAGGCGTAAAGCAGCCCGAGGGTCAATACAGATAAAATAGGTGCCAGGGCAACCAGTGCAATCATACCGAAACTGTCTATCATCGGATCCCGGTCGTCCATTACTTCACCGACACCGAGGGCAATAGCCATAATAAACGTAACGGTCATAGGTCCGGTGGCCACCCCGCCAGAATCAAACGCAACAGCCGTAAAGGTAGGCGTGGAAAACTGTACCATAATCAACGCGAGAATGTATCCCGGAAGTATCAACCATATAATCGGAATGCCGATAAGCAAACGCAACATCGCAAGTGCGATGGAAAAGCCGACTCCGATACAAAGGGTGTACAGCAAAACGCTTTTTGGTATGTACCCTCCGGAAACTTTGTCCACTTCGTGATTGAGGATTCTAATAGCGGGTTCCGCGATGGTGGCCACAAACCCCAGGAGAAATCCAATGGGAATCAGAATCCAGCGATAATTTTTGGATCCCAAAACTTCACCCATCATCGTCCCTGCCGGTTCAAAACCAACATGTACACCCTGGAGGAAAAGAGTCAGGCCAATAAACGCCAGAAATATCCCTTTAAGTATGTCGATAACCTTCTTCCGGGGAAGATGGAGAAAGACCATTTGCGCGATCATGAAAAATATGATCAGCGGTATCAAAGCAAAAACTACTTCGATAATGACATTGGTGATCCCGTCAAAAATGGAGATACTCATGTGTTACTTTAATTTGCCGACATATTCTAATTCAATACAGCAAGGGGTTATTTGGGGTCATGTTTATCGGAAAGCCCTGGTCAACCATAAATTATACCGAGGATCAAAACCGACAGTACCGGGCCAATCGAAGCCAGGGCAACAAGGCCGAATCCGTCATCCGATGATTTTCTCCCACCAAGCACGGCCGCCACCCCAACCCCGTAAGCCAGAATGAATGGCACAGCCAGCGGGCCGGTTGTCACACCTCCGGCATCAAAGGAGATAGAGATAAACTGCTCTGGTACAAACCAGGCAAGGATAAAAATAAGTCCGTATCCACCGGTCAGCAGATATTTTATGGGGAAATTGTAGATGATCCGCAGGATCGCCATCCCCAGGAACAGAGCAAGTCCGAGAGCGACTGTGTATATAAGAATATGCCGGTTTACCTCTCCATCCGAAACGGTATCGACATAGTTGGCAAGCACGCGGACATCCGGTTCGGCTACCGTAATCACAAACCCCAGAATAACACTGAGCAGCACCACAATCCACACCTTACCGAATCTGGGCAGCGAAGATCCAATCAATTCGCCTATCGGCAGCAATCCGATATGCACCCCCATCAGAAAAAAAATCAGGCCGGCACTAACCATGACCACACCGATGATGAACTGCAGGAAATCCTCCATGGGCAGCCATATAATGGTGAACTGCAACACAATGACAACCAGAGCCACCGGTAGTATGGCCTGAACTACTTCTTTGACTGTTTCATTTACACTTTGCACGGGTACAACGGGTTAGCTCATTCTGAAAAATGCTTTCTTCTTCTCAAGATAGGGAAGAAAAACGCGGCGAAGTGCATTACGTTCCGGACTTTTAAGGTCGGGGTCAGCCGTCACCAGTTCAATCGCACTCTTTTTTGCAACCTCAAGCAGGAACTGATCGTTCAGAATGTCAGCATACCGGAATTCAGGCAGACCGCTTTGACGGGTACCCAGAAAGTCACCCGGGCCCCGCAGATTGAGGTCTGCTTCGGCAATTTTGAAGCCGTCGTTGGTCTCTTCCATGGTACCCAGGCGGCTTCGCGCCTCCTTGCTCTGCTTGACGTCGGTCATCAGCAGACAATTACTTTGACGGTTGCCACGCCCGATCCGTCCCCGCAATTGGTGAAGCTGGGATAGTCCGAAACGTTCGGCGTGCTCCACCAGCATCACAGAAGCATTGGGGACATCCACCCCGACCTCAATTACTGTGGTAGAGACAAGGATATTGATGTTATTTTGCTGGAACTCCCACATGACCGACTCTTTTTCGGCGGATGACATGCGGCCGTGAAGCAGTCCGACCCTGGCATCTGGAAAATCAACACGGAGCTGATCGTACCCTTCCGTGGCATTTTTCAGATCCATCGCCTCCGACTCCTCAATCAACGGGTACACGACATATATCTGACCACCTTCACGAAGCTGATCTGTGAGGAATTTGTGGGCTCCGGGTCGGTCGATTTCCCGAAGGACCCGGGTTTTGATCGGCTTACGTCCCGGAGGCAAGTCACGGATCACCGATATGTCCAGATCGCTGTACAGGGTCATGGCCAGAGAGCGGGGGATGGGTGTGGCGGACATGACCAAAATGTGCGGATGATCACCTTTTTCGCGTAACAGGCCACGCTGCGAGACTCCGAACCGATGCTGTTCGTCGATGATGGCCATTCCCAGCTTGTGAAAATGGATCGCTTCCTGGATAACGGCATGGGTGCCGACGATAATGTGGGCGGTTCCGCCGGCTATATCGGAGCTGATATCATCCCGGAGCGCCCTCTTTTGATTCCCGGTCAGCAGCCGGATATTCACACCAAGTGGTTCGAGCCACTGTGAGAGCGAATGGACATGCTGCTCGGCCAGGATTTCGGTCGGGGCCATGAGCACAGACTGGTAGCCACTGTCCATGGCCATCAGCATGGCACCAATGGCCACGATGGTTTTACCGGATCCGACATCCCCCTGAAGCAGCCGGTTCATTTGCCGGCCTGATCGAATATCTCTCTTGATATCGCTGAGTGCGGATTTTTGGCCGCTGGTAAGTTCAAATGGTAATGTTTCATTGAAGAAGCGACTGGTTACCGGCCGGGATTCCAGCATCAAAGGGCCGGGCGCTTTCTCAAAGACCTCTTTTTTCAGGGTGACGACACTCAGTTCGAATAAAAACAGCTCCTCAAACTTGAATCGTTCGAGTGCTTTTTTGTGCTGATCGGGGGATTTTGGGGCGTGAATCCACCGAAGAGCGGTTTTCCGGTCCGGATAGCCGAACTCTTTGAGAATGGCATCAGGAAGAAATTCGGGAAACGGGTGCTGATCAAGTACCGACAGGATCCATTTGCGCAGGAGACCGGAGGTAATGTAGGTTTTTTTAAAGAACTGACTTCCGGGGTAGATCGGTACAATTCCGGTGAAAATCTGGTTGTCGGCTTTCTGCTGTTCACCTGCAATGCGGTTCCGGGAATTTCCGGGGTTACTACCGGTCGTGTGTGTGATTCCGGTAGAATGCCGGTTTCCGGATTCCTGTCCGGATGGATTACGTTCATCGATAGACGAGATTTGCTCCACCTCGGGATGGGCCATGGAGAGAAAGCGTCCATAACGTTTCACGGAGCCAAAAAAAGCGACCTGTTCTCCCTTTTTAAGACTTTTTTTGAAATAGGAGACACCCTTGAACCAGACCCCCTTCACCATCCCGGTTTCGTCCTGAAGAATCGCCTCCAGTCGCTTTTTGCGTCCGAAACCGTTTTCCTGAATGGATGTCAGGGTACCTATAACGGTAACTTTCTCACCGCTGCCCTGGAGTTGGCTGATGCGGAGCACGGTTCGCCGGTCAATGTAGCTTCTGGGGAAAAACATAACCAGCTCAGCGGCGGTTGTTATACCCGCTTTACGCAGTGCTTGTTCCCTGGCAGGGCTGATTCCTTGAATTTTTGAAGTTTTCAACTGTTATAGTGATATATATCAGACGTACTATTTATGAGCATTGAAAGGCCGGTATAAAGATGCAATGGGTCGGTTAAGGGAGGTGATTCCATGTTTGTGATATAATTTATACAATTGCGTTTGCAAATGGTGGTGTAAGTTCCCTATATTTTCAAACTCTTTAACATCCATTACCAAACTGAATTAACCGTGCCAACGATACAGCAGTTAATCCGTAAAGGCAGAAAGAACAAAATTAAGAAAACTACGGCTCCTGCGCTACAAGACTGCCCGCAGCGACGTGGTGTATGTACCCGGGTATATACAACCACACCGAAAAAGCCGAATTCGGCTCTGCGCAAAGTAGCTCGTGTCAGACTAACCAATGGTATCGAAGTTACCGCTTATATACCTGGTGAAGGCCATAATCTTCAGGAGCACAGTATTGTATTGATCCGTGGTGGCCGGGTGAAGGATTTGCCGGGTGTACGATATCACATCATTCGCGGTGCACTTGACACTGCCGGGGTAGATGATAGGCGTCAGCGAAGAAGTTTGTATGGTACCAAGCGCCCGAAGAAGTAGGGTTTAGTAATGTTAACTTTTTAGTTATTTGACCAATGCGAAGAAGAAGTGCCGAAAAGAGAATCGTAAAGCCGGATCCGGATTTTTCAGATAAGTCGGTATCCCGATTTATCAACTGTCTGATGAAAGACGGAAAAAAGACGACAGCCCGAAATATCCTGAAACAAGCTTTTTCGGTGATTGAGGAGAAAACCGGGAAAATCGGTATTGACGTATTTAAGGAAGCTCTGAACAACACAGCACCGGTTCTTGAAGTAAAAAGCCGGCGTGTTGGTGGCTCCACGTATCAGGTGCCCGTTGAAGTGCGTCCTGAACGAAGCACCGCACTGAGTATGCGATGGCTGATCCGTTCCGCCAAAGCCAGAAACGATAAATCGATGTCTGCCCGTCTGGCGCGGGAGATTATGGATGCGGCCAACAACGAAGGAGGAGCCGTCCGTAAGAAAGATGACACTCACCGAATGGCAGAAGCCAATAAGGCTTTCGCTCATTTCAGATTTTAGTAATTACGTATAAGAATCATGTCAGCAACAGCAACGAGTAATTCAAAGATTTTAGAAGAGATCCGCAAGACGCGGAACATCGGCATTATGGCCCATATTGATGCCGGAAAGACGACCGCAACGGAACGGATACTGTTCTATACCGGAATCAGTCACCGCCTTGGTGAGGTGCATGACGGAGCGGCTACCATGGACTGGATGGAGCAGGAACGCGAACGAGGTATTACAATCACGTCGGCTGCAACTACCTGCTACTGGGATGATCATCGTATCAACATAATTGATACTCCTGGTCACGTGGATTTTACCGTTGAAGTTGAACGCTCTCTGCGGGTTCTTGACGGTGCTGTCGCTGTTTTTTGTGCGGTTGGTGCCGTACAGCCACAATCCGAAACCGTATGGCGTCAGGCCAACAAATATGGTGTTCCGAGGATGGCTTTTGTGAACAAAATGGACCGGACCGGCGCCGATTTCTACAATGTGATTGAGCAGATGAAAGTCAGGCTCAAAGCGACACCGGTTCCGCTTCAAATTCCGATCGGATCCGAAGCCGAATTTCGGGGTGTAGTGGATCTGATGAGTATGAAGGCTTTTATCTGGGATGATGAAACACTTGGAAAAGCTTTCAAGGAGATTGACATTCCCGAGGAGTTGAAGGAAAAAGCGGATGATTTCCGGAAAGTAATGATCGAAGCCATCGCTGATTATGATGATAATCTGATGGAAAAGTACCTCATGGAAGAGGAAATCACCGTTGAAGAGATAGAAGCGGCATTCCGGAAAGCTACACTTGATCTGAGCATCACACCGGTCCTTTGTGGATCGGCCTTTAAAAACAAAGGAATCCAAACGCTTCTCAATTCCATAGTGAAGTACATGCCTTCTCCCCTTGATGTTGATTCGATTGAAGGTACCGATCCCAGTAAAGAGAATGCCAAACTCACCCGCCGGACCAGTATTGATGAGCCGTTTTCTGCATTGGCATTCAAAATTATGACCGATCCCTACGTCGGTAAACTTACGTTTATCCGGGTTTATTCCGGGCAACTGGATGCCGGGTCTTATATTCTGAATTCTTCTACCGGCAAGAAAGAGCGTGTCGGACGTCTGCTCAAAATGCACGCAAACAGTAAAGAGGATGTAGAATCGGTACGTGCCGGTGACATCTGCGCAGTTGTGGGTATCAAAAGTGTTCATACCGGCGATACCTTGTGCAACGAAAAATCACCGATTATTCTCGAGCAAATGGTCTTCCCGGAGCCGGTTATCAAGCTGGCCGTTGAACCGAAGACAAAAGCCGATAATGACAAGCTCACAACCGGTCTTGCCAAGCTGGCGGAAGAGGATCCCACATTCAAAGTCAAAGTGGACGATGAAACCGCACAAACAACCATTGCAGGTATGGGCGAGCTTCACCTTGAAATCATTGTGGATCGCCTGAAGCGCGAATTTAAGGTAGAGGCGAACGTTGGGCAGCCTCAGGTCTCATACAGAGAAGCTATTACAAAGGCCGTTAAACATCGCGAAGTATACAAAAAACAGACCGGTGGTAAAGGTAAGTTTGCTGATATCGAGTTTGAAATCGAACCGATTGAAGGAAACACCGGTTTTGAATTTGAAAACAAAGTGGTTGGTGGTAATATCCCGCGTGAGTTCATGTCCTCCGTTGAAAAAGGATTTAAAGCGGCACTTACAACCGGAGTTCTGGCCAACTATACGATAGAAGGAGTAAAGGTCACTGTATTTGACGGATCGTATCACGATGTGGATTCTGATGCCGTCAGTTTTGAAATGTGTGCCAAACTTGGATTTAAATCAGCAGCAAAAAAAGCGTCACCGATACTGCTTGAACCCATTATGAAAGTCGAAGTCATCACCCCGGAAGAGTATATGGGGGATATTATCGGCGACCTTAACAGCCGACGCGGCGTAATTGGCAAGATGGAAAACAAGGTTGAAGGATCGGTCATTGATGCTGAAGTGCCCCTTTCAGAAATGTTTGGTTACTCAACTCATCTGCGTTCCCTCTCACAGGGCCGCGCCGTTTACTCAATGGAGTTCGAAAAGTATGCACATGTACCCGACTCCATTGCAAAAGAAGTCATTGAAGAAAAAAACTAATTAGAAAGCTCAACACCTATAGCTATGGCAAAAGAAACATTTGAACGGAACAAGCCGCACGTAAACATAGGAACGATCGGCCACGTGGATCACGGCAAGACGACCCTTACGGCCGCCATCACCAAAACCCTTGCCAAACGCTATGGCGGAGTGGCCAAGGAGTTTGCCGACATTGACAATGCCCCCGAAGAGCGCGAGCGCGGGATCACGATCGCCACGGCCCACGTGGAGTACGAGACCGAGAAACGCCACTATGCCCACGTGGACTGCCCGGGTCACGCGGATTATGTCAAGAACATGGTGAC
>SLLW01000407.1 GCA_007133875.1 Balneolales bacterium
ATGCTCCAGATCCCCGGCAGTAATCGCCGGATTCCCGTCAGCGAAATCGCCGATGTCCGTGACACACATCAAGATCAACGCCTTTTTGTGCGTCTCGACGGCCAGCCGGCTATGAGGTTGTCGGTCACCAAACTTCCGGATGCCAATACGGTACAGGTGATCGATCAGGTTCACGCCGAACTTAATGAATTGCAGCGGAGTGGTTTTATTCCGGATGATATCCTGTTTACCCCGACAACCGACCAGTCGTTTTTTATTCGCAGTTCGGTGAGCGCGGTCAGTACGGCTGCGGTACTTGGAGGGGTTCTGGCAATGATGATCGTGCTGCTGTTCCTCGGATCGCTGCGGAAAGGATTTGTGATCGGACTTTCTATCCCGATCGCCATTATGGCCACATTTACCATGATGGGATTGAGCGGGATCACACTGAATGTCATGAGTCTCGGCGGACTCGCACTCGGAGTGGGACTGCTGCTGGACAATGCGATTGTGATGCTCGAGAACGTCTTCCGGCATCGCGAAAAGCTCAATAAAAAAACAGACCAGGCGGCACACGAAGGCTCGCGTGAGGTAGCATCCGCCATTTTTGCCTCCACCATGACCAACCTGGCAGCCGTTGTACCGTTTTTGCTGATCACCGGACTGGCAGCCATGATTTTTCGGGAACTGATTCTCACCATATCATTTGCAATTGTCGCCTCGCTTGCAGCCGCGCTCACCCTCGTACCGATGTTGTCTGCCCTGCTCTCCAAAGTCAAGTTTCGCAGCGGGCTCGACAGAAGCCGGTTTCATCATGGATTCAACCGGGGAATGGAGCGCATCACAAACAGCTACAAAGCGCTCGTTACCCGCGTCCTTCGGTACCGGTATTTTCTGGTCGCCGGATCATTCCTGGTACTATTTGGTGTGCTTCAGCTTACCGACGATCTTGGCAATGAGTTTCTTCCACAGGTGGATGATGCCATGTTCTCGGTTTTTCTGGGCCTCCCGCCTGGCGCAACTCCCGATGCCACAAATGAGTATGCACTGATGATCGAGGATGCCATCGACGAAATGCCGTATGTAGAGCATGTCTTCAGCCTGACCGGCGGCCACCTCAGCGGTGGGGTCATCTCCGAACGGCCGGGTACGGCACGGTTCAGCGTTCAGCTTCAATCGGCCCGGAACCGGGATATGGATGCCATGGAATGGGTTGACATAATGCAGGAGAAACTGGACAGCCTTGCAATCCCGGGTGCACGCGTAAATGCAAGTCCGCCAAGCATACGGGGTATCCGAACCAACCTGGCCGGATCCGATATCTCCCTCGGCATTGTAGGGGATAATATTGATGAACTGGACCGGATTGGACGGGATCTGCTCTATCATCTCGATGGTATCGAAGGGCTGACCGATTTTGAAATCAGCCGGGATGACCGGAGCCCGGTGCTGAATGTGGATGTGGATCGTGAGCGGGCGTCTTCACATGGTTTTACCAGCGCTGATATAGGCGATGCGGTACGAACGGCGGTGCTGGGTTCGGTTCCGACCCAATTTTCTACGGGAATTACCGAATATGATATCCGTGTGATGTTTGATCGTGACAGGGTTCGCGATGATGAGGACCTCAGTGAAATTATGATCTCCAATTCCGATGGCTTTTCCATCCCGATTTCCGAAATGGCCTCCTTCTCTCTCGGTGACGGCCCGGCACACATCGAACGGGAGAACCAGGTGCGGATCATCCGGCTCAACGGGGAAGTCAATACCGCAGTAAGTGATGTTGGCACCGTAAATGACGAAATCAGGGAGCGAATGGCTTCGTATGATCTGCCGGAAGGATACAGCCTCATCTACGGTGGCGAAGAGGAGGTCATTCGCGAAACCAACCGCAATCTTGTCATCGTCACTCTTCTGGCCATATTTCTTGTATTTGTGGTGATGGCGGTGCAGTATGAACGACTGGCCAACCCGTTGGTGATATTGTCTGCGGTACCACTGGCACTGATCGGCGTCGGACTGATGCTCTGGCTGACCGGCACCAACCTGAGTGCGCCGGTCATGCTCGGGGTGATACTGCTGGTCGGGATTGTCGTCAATAACGCCATCCTGTTGGTGGAATACATCGAAATCGGACGCAGGGAACAGAAACTGGATCCATTCAAGGCCGTAGTAGAAGCCGGCGGTATTCGTTTTCGGCCGATCATGATGACCACCCTCACGACCGTTTTCGGTATGCTGCCGTTGGCGATCGGCCTGGGGGAAGGTGCCGAACTGATGCGCCCGCTGGCCATTGCCGTTGTCGGTGGATTGATGATATCCATGATCCTGACACTCTTTATTATTCCCAGCCTGTACCTGATCATCAATGCCTGGGGCGAAAAACTTAAATTCTGGATCACCGGCAGGACCATGGATGCATCTATTGATGCGGCAGCGGTAAACGGAGGCCCATCCACCGGCCGTTCCGATACCCGTGGTGCAGAAGAGTCCGGGAAAACCGGGGATGAAACGGAAGAGCCTCAGAAAACCAGGGACGATGATGAGGATGGTGACGACAGGCTGGAAACGACCGCAAAAAGCGAATCCGGAAAATAACCAATGAACAACAGACCGACACTATGAAACAGGCCAAACAAACAATCGCCAAATCCTTTCTGATACTCTTTTTATTTCCACTAATACTCTTTTCTTGCAATGATGCTTCCGATGAGCCGGCCCCAGATGCGGCACTATCGCGTTCGGTTGATCCGTCTCTGCTCATTTTCAGCAAAACAAATGGATTTCGACACGAGTCGATAGAAACCGGACAGCAGGCGCTCTCCACTTTGGCACAGGATGAGGGGTTATCGGTCACGGTCACCGAAGAGGCGGATTACTTTCTTTCCGAAAACTTCCCGGAGTACGATGCTGTGCTGTTTTTAAACACCGATGG
>SLLW01000228.1 GCA_007133875.1 Balneolales bacterium
GAATCCGACAGATTCACCATCCGGCTTTTTCTGATATTCCTGCTCCCCTCACTGGTCGGCATCGGGATGTTTCTTATTCCATTTACCATTGACGGGTCTATTAATGTGGGTATGGGCATTCTGGCGGATGGGCTCATGGAATTGCTGGACGGATACCTTCCCGCCGTTGCCGTTGCTGTTTTCTGGATCTCTGCGCTGCTCACGATATATGTAACCTTGATCCACCCAGAATGGGCAAAAAGCGGGGCGATGCATGAGATCTTCCATATCGGGCCCGTTTGGTTCACATTGAGGATTGCAGGTGCTCTTCTGGCGACCATGACCCTGATGCAGTTTGGTCCGGATGTTATTATTTCTGACGCTACCGGTGGGCTGATGCTGGGTGATCTGATACCGGTATTGCTTGCCTTTTTTCTGTTCGCGGCGCTTTTTTTACCGTTTCTGGTTGATTATGGTTTCATGGAATTCATCGGAAGCCTGGTCCGCAAACCCTTCCGCCTCATTTTTAATCTTCCGGGGCGAAGTGCCATTGATGCCACCGCCTCGTGGTTTGGATCCGGCACCGTCGGGGTACTTATTACCATGCAGCAATATGAAAACGGATTTTACAGCCGCCGGGAGTCCGCCGTCATTGCCACCAATTTCTCCATTGTATCCATTGCGTTCAGCCTGGTCATCATCAATTTTGTAGAACTGAACCACATGTTTCTGCAATATTATGGAACCGTGATCGTCTCCGGCCTGATCTCGGCGGTAGTGATTCCACGCCTCTATCCACTCAGCCGCAAACCGGACACCTATCATGAACCGGCAGGCCAACAGCTGATCGAGGAAAAATTGTATAATACCGGAATCATAAAAGATTCGCTGTTCAAGGCCATGAATCGCGCAAAACAGGCACCCGGCCCGGCCCGACTGATTCGGCACTCCATGACCAATGTCGCCGATATTTTCTTTTCGCTGCTTCCCCTGGTGTTTTCCATCGGTATTGCCGCACTGATTCTGGCGGAATTCACCCCTTTGTTCGTATGGCTCTCATATCCGATGATCCCGCTGCTGCAGCTGTTGCAAATCCCCGAAGCGCATGCTGCCGCTCCCGCAACCCTGATCGGCTTTGCCGACATGTTCCTACCGGCAGTGCTGGCTTCAGGTATCGAAAGTGAACTCACCCGTTTTGTGATAGCCGCCCTCTCCATCAGCCAGCTGATCTACATGTCCGAAGTCGGTGCACTCATTCTAAAATCAAAAATCCCGCTGAATCTCTGGGAGCTGATTATCATCTTTCTGCTGCGCACGTTGGTCGCCCTTCCGATTATCACGCTAATGGCTCACCTGTTCTTTTTCTGATAGCGTATAACACCCTTATCAAGGGTAAATTCATACTTACCTGCATCAGGTAATATGTATAAAAACTTATTTGTAAATCCCATAAAATATTCAAATCTTTGTGTTTTCTCGTAACAGGGACAGGGCCCCTGTCCTCAGATAACAGGAACCAAATTTTATACCTATGCTACGTTCAATATGTGCTATTCTTCTGTCTTCGTTATTAGCTTTAACTCTTTGGAGTTGTGATGACGACAGCCCGACAGGTCCGGATTTATCGGATGCTCCAAGTACACCGACACTTGAACATGTAGAAATGGATTTTTCGGTTTTTGAACATGCCGATAACTACAGTGGGATGCAGGGTAGCAAAATTGAAGATTTCACCCGTGTCTTCTCTTCAACACAACAGATGGATGACTATCCGGCATATGAGTATGCGGCACTTTTCGCCTCTTTTGCGGAGACCTATTTTCAAATTATGGGACAATTTCCGCAGGCCTTTTTCCAGCAGGATCAGTGGGGAGAGCCTGAAGTTGATGGCGACACCTGGATCTGGGAATGGAGTTTCGCTGCGGAAGGCGAATCCCTGACCATGACCATAACAGCGGAAGATGTAGGCAACGAGCGTCATTGGGAACTCCGGTATACTACCGAAGGATCCGAAGAAGATCTGACTAACGCGCTTCTTATCGCCTCCCAGGTACGTCTGGATGGTTCCGGCGGCGCATGGCAAATTCATGACTTTTTTGAAACCGAAGAGCCTGTGTTCCAGGTCGAATACGAACTTGATGGTGATATCACGACCATGGTTGACATGCGTTTTGACGATGATGAAGATGGCCGGTTCCAGTATGAGCGGGATGGTGACATCAGCTCGCTCCAGGTCCATGATGTCTACAGTTCCGGGTTAACATTCCTGGAATGGAATAATGAAACCGGTACCGGCAAAATTGAGAGTCCGAACTACCGGGACGGCGAAATCGTATGCTGGGATGAAAACTTCCAGGATACCGGCTGCTGAATCATCGATCAACCGGTTGCCAAAGACCTACTCTTAAAAAAACGGGCAGGTGCACATAGCGTTGCGCCTGCCTTTTTTTTGAAATGGTGTAAACAGGTGTTAAACGTTTCGACGCAATATATCAGATGTTCGTTAAACCTTGATAAAACCAATTAAAACAGCACACTTCCCAAAAGATATCATTCTCGATGCCGTTCAGGTACTACAAGTTCAGAGTGATCTTGTAACGTAAATACTAACACCAAAAAGTATCGGGGTAAGTACCATGTTAAGATACTTGTTAGCATCATTATTCTTCGTATCCCTCACAGCAACAGCATACGGACTTGAAAACAGTGAGGGTCTGCCTGAGATACAGCAACAAGAGCCCCAGGAGATGGGTGCACCTGCTGATGTATCCGATAACGAGCTGGAAAAATTCGCGAAAATAAACCTTAAAGCTCAAGAGCAAGAGATTGAACCACAGGTTGATCCACAAGGATTCCAGTCTCTGGTTGAAGACCATGACTTGAGATTGGAGGAGTTTCAGCAAATCAACATGGCGGTTCAACAAGA
>SLLW01000021.1 GCA_007133875.1 Balneolales bacterium
CAGGATGCGCTTTTTCATGTGGATACTTCCCTGAATCCACTTAAACCCGACGATTATCCCCATTATCTTAACCGACGGGATCACACTGACACCACTCCGGAATACTGGATAGAACGGGGGTTTCTTCATCCCGACATGGACGATCGGGCGGCGTCAGAGCTTGCAAATGCCGCTTCCCGCCTGTTCCATCTGTCCGACGCGACCAAAAGCTACATCCGGATCCAGTTTCCGACCGACGGTATGCCGATGCGGCATTATTACGCGCTGCTTCCGGCACCGGGTTACCAGAATGTGCTATTTGCGGTTTCCCTTATCGCGGTTTCGGAACAACAATCTATTTTTTGTGTCATCTGCAACAAAAAGGGGCGCAACATCGGGAGCCTTCGTGTGCTTATTTCCAACAGCGGAGATTTTCACATGCCGGAATTATATCTTGCCGACTCACAGAAAATCGCCACTCCGGATATCAGTCGGCTAGTTGCGTTGCTGCTTGAATACCAACCAGCCGGACAAAGCGCACGATCCGGTCCTCATGAGGGGACCGATCACACCGGTTTATATATACACCGGCTCTCCGAACAAATTGCGTCTCTTTTTTTTCAAAAAACACCCAATATCACGGGTTAGATATGAGGAATTCATCCGAAAATTATCAACCCGTTTCAAAACACAGAGTTAACGGAACCGATATGTATCAACAACACCGCCGCCGATTAATCGAATTATTTCAGGACAACCCCGACCATCTGCTCTATCTAAAAGGGGGATCGGTTGCCCACCGGTACCAGACCGACTATGAGTATCCGTTCCGGCAGGAGTCAAATTTTCTCTATCTGACCGGGATTGATGAACCGGATATGGCTGCTTTTTTTCATTGCGGAAGCGGTGATTTTACACTCGTAATCCCTCGTCGCACCGCCCAGTTTGCAGTCTGGATGGGATATATCCGGACCCCGGAGGAGTACCGCAATCGATACGAACCTGATCATGTCATATACGATGACGAGGTATCCGACTGGCTGAAAAAAAATCATCCTAAAAAAATCCATTGCCTGCCCGGAATCGAATCGCACATTGAATCGTTGGGTTATCCGGCAGAGACCGGCCATCTTCAGGATGCCCTCGCATATTGCCGCGTAATCAAGTCTGAGGGCGAGATCGATCACCTGAAAAAAGCGGCTACCGTTGCAAATGAGGCTCATATTGAAGTGATGAAAGCGGTAAAACCCGGTGCTTTTGAATACGAAATGAAAGCACTTTTTGAATACCAGACGGTCCGGAACGGATTGGTACACGCTCCCTATTCTGGCATTTTTGCCTCCGGCACGGGCTCTGCCATTCTTCACTACACCGACAACCAAAAGCAGATGCATGACGGTGAGCTTTTCCTGGTGGATGCCGGGTCCGAGTACCGGGGGTATGCAGCAGATATTACACGCACCTATCCGGTCGGAAAGACGTTTTCACCGCTTCAGGCTGATTTGTACGATATTGTGCTCGATGCCCAAAACATCACCCTCAATATGATCCGCCCGGGAAACAAGATGGAAGACCTCCATCTTACCGCGGCACAACGAATCGTATCCGGGCTGCGTGACTGCGGGTTGGTCAGTGGCAGCACCGAAGAACTGATGGATGCCAATATTTTCGCCCTCTTTTTCCCGCACGGATTGGGCCACTTTCTCGGCCTGGACACGCATGATGTCGGTGGATACCCCAAAGGTACGGAGGTTATCGACCGGCCCGGACTCCGTTTTCTTCGGGCACGCCGGACCTTTGAGCCCGGAATGGTACTGACCATTGAACCGGGCCTATATATCATCCCGGCCTTGCTTGAACCTGCTTTCAACGACGACTCGAAAGCAGCCATGCTCAATACCGAACGCATATCCGAACTGTTCGGGTTTGGCGGTATCCGAATTGAAGATAATGTGATTGTCCGGGAAAATGGTATGGAGAACCTGACCACCGTTCCGAAAACGCGCCGGGAAATCGAACACCTTCGTTAAAATTTTTAAAAATGGCCTGTCAGGTATCCCGCTGAGTGCCTGTCGAAATGGATAGGGAGCGAGCAATTTCTTACATTATCGGTTTGACTTATGAACCTCCCGCAACATCACGAGTAACGTTCGAAAATCCGACTTCTTTCCGAAATGTCTTCCAACTATAAAGCTCTTACCCGCGCATATCGTCCTCAAACATTTGAGGATATCGTTTCGCAGGAACATGTCAGCAACACCCTGAAAAACGCAATTTCCAACAGCCGGCTTAGTCATGCCTATCTCTTCTGTGGCCCCAGGGGTGTGGGAAAAACGACCATGGCACGCGTTCTTGCACGTACCATTAACGAGGTGGGTGCTGATGTGGATGGTGAGGAGCTCAACAATACACTGAATATCATCGAAATAGATGCGGCATCAAACAACAGTGTGGATGACATCAGGAGTCTGAGAGAACGCGTACGCATACCGCCGCAAAACGGGCGCTACAAGGTCTACATCATCGATGAGATTCACATGCTCAGCAAATCGGCATTCAATGCCCTGCTAAAGACCCTGGAGGAGCCGCCCGAACATGTCATCTTTATTTTCGCCACTACCGAACCCCACCGTATTCTGCCCACGATCCTCTCACGGTGTCAGCGTTTTGATTTCCGGCGGATTACAGTGGATGAAATTGTAGATCGGCTACGAAACATTGCTGATAAGGAGAAGATCCAGATTGACACGGAATCGCTTCATGTTATCGCCAAGAAGGCCGATGGCGCATTGCGTGATGCCCTTGGAATTTTTGACCAGGCAATTGCCTTTTGCGGAACCTCCATCACCTACGAAGATCTTCACCGGGCACTGAATATTGTCAGTTCCGAGCGCATGTTTGAATTGACCGATACCCTTGCCCG
>SLLW01000387.1 GCA_007133875.1 Balneolales bacterium
TCCGAACCGGCCTAAAAATACACGCATTCCATTGAGGCCTTCCACGGGCAGCTGGATGTGCCGTGCCTCCTGTGGATCAATTTTGGATTCCTGGGTATCCACCATGTTTTTCAACCCCTTTTCTCCCTCGTAGAAAGACTTCAAATAACGAAGCCGCTCTTCTTTACCGGTGGCGATGTCATCAAGGCGCTGCTCCATCTGCGATGTGAAGTGTTCATCCACCAGATCCGGAAAGTACTTCTCAAGCAACTCCGTTACAGCAAACGCCGTAAAAGTCGGTACCAGTGCATTCCCCTCTTTTCGCACATAATCCCGCTCCATGATGGTCCCGATAATTGTGGCATAGGTACTCGGCCGGCCAACACCATCCTTCTCCAGCTGTTTCACCAGACTTGCTTCGGTAAACCGGGCGGGAGGTTTGGTCTCATGTTTCAACGATTTTATTTCTCTGCAGAATACATCCTGGTCTTTCTTGAGTTCAGGTAGCAACGACTCCTGATCTTCGAGATTCGCTTCAGGATCATCACTGCCTTCTACATATGCCCGGAAGAATCCGGGGAAGAGCACTTTCTTTCCTGATGCCTTGAACCATGCCTTTGATGTTCCAGTCTCCGCCAGAATTGTCACATTCGTAAACTCCAGCCGGGCTTCGGCCATCTGCGTGGCCATGGTCCGTTTCCAGATCAAATCATACAGTTTGGCTTCCCTGCCGGTCAATGGCGTGTCCGATGGCGTCCGGAAGTTGCTTCCTGCCGGCCGGATCGCTTCATGCGCCTCCTGAGCTCCTTTGGATTTGCCGGAATAGGTCCGGACACTTTTACTCAGATAATCCTCTCCGTACATGCTTTCAACAGCAGTTCTGGCTGCAGTCACAGCCTGGCTCGAAAGATTGGTGGAATCGGTCCGCATATAGGTTATATAACCCTCTTCATACAACTTCTGTGCAATGCGCATGGTATCGCGGGCAGAGTAACCAAACTTTCGGTTTGCCTCCTGCTGCAGTGTCGATGTGATGAATGGCGGTGCCGGTGACCGTTTCTGCGGTTTGGTTTCGATACTCTGCACCGACCATTTTGCAGACTGCAGTTCCTCTTTGAGTCCGGTGGCTTTTTCTTCCTCCAGCAACTCAACTTTGCCGGGGTTTTTCAATTTTCCGGTGGACTCATCAAAATCTTTACCGGTAGCCAGACGCTTGTCGTTGAGATGCGTCATATCGGCCTCAAATTTTTTCGCACCCGCTTCTTCGGAATTTTTCAGGATTGCTTTGAGGTCCCAGTAACTGCCGCTGCGAAATCTCATACGCTCCCGCTCCCGATTTACCAACAGTTGTACGGCAACCGACTGAACCCTTCCGGCTGACAAACCAGGGCCGATTTTCTTCCATAATAACGGAGAGATGGTGTAACCGGCCAGGCGATCGACGATACGGCGAGCTTCCTGCGCGTGAACCAGATCCATGTTAATATCCCGAAACTCTTCAAGAGCTTTTTGAATGGCCTCTTCTGTAATTTCGTGAAAGACCATACGCTTTACAGGAATCTTGGGCTTCAGTTCTTCCTGGATATGCCAGGATATCCCTTCTCCCTCACGATCCTCATCCGTTGCAAGAATCAATTCATCCGCCTCTTTGATCAGTTTTTTAAGCCGGGTTACCGTCTTTTTTTTCTGGGCGGAAATGACATACAACGGCTCATAATCATTGTCGACATCGATTCCAAGATTGGCCCATTTGTTCTTCTTCATTTTTGCCGGTATTTCCTTGGCGGATGCCGGCAGGTCACGAATATGGCCATTGCAGGAATCCACGGTCATGGATTTGGGCAAAAACTTCTTAATTGTTTTCGCTTTGGTTGGTGACTCGACTATTATGAGCGATTTCATGCACGTTTTTTTTATGTATCCTGTTCAGGATTTCAGTTCCTTTATCTTATCAAGTACTTCATCAGCGTGATTATCCGTATCTATTTTTTCGATAACGGCCTGTACGGTTCCGTCCGTATCAATAAAATAGGCAGAGCGGGACGGACCTGTAAACGTCTTGCCATACATTTTTTTTTCAACAAGTGAATCGGTTGCCTTTGCAAATTGATGATCCGGATCGGAGGCAAGAATATAGCTAATTCCCAGTTTGTCAGCGTAGTTTTTATGTGACCGGCAGGAATCTTTACTGATAGCTATCACCTTGTACCCCGCTGCATCAATTTCAGGTGATTTTTCAGCCAGGCTTTTGTTTTGCCGGTCGCATCCACTGGTATTGTTTTTCATATATACCGATACGACCACCGGCTTGTCCAGCAGTTCCGAAAAGCTGACCCTCTTTTGCTCATCTCCATTCAGTATTTCCAGCTGAAAAGAGGTATCTATTTTGTCTCCAGGTTGTATCATAGTCATTTTATTATCCAGGTGATTTATAACATAAGCTGCAGATGTTATAAATGATACGCCCCTCTTGTTTCGTTCCTGCGGATCCGGAAAAATTACCGAAAAGACAGGGATTCTGTTACACTGTCATAAATATGAAAGACAGAAGAATCAGAAACAGAATAATACACGAACAGGCCCTCTTTGCGGCTGGATATCACACCACCGGTGCGCAGAATGGAAAGGTGTTTGGAAATATTGGCCTGTCCGGCACCTGTTTCATCCACCAATTCCTTCACACAGCACTCCTTTTCCCTGAGTATCGACAACAGCCGAAATCTCATGGGTTCCGCGAGCAGTTTCATGCGCGACGTTATCGTTTCCAGAACCTCAGGCTCTGTCAATAGATCAGGATAGGTCATAATCCTTACAGGTGCAATGACGATTTGTGATGTTTCATTCCCGACAGGGAATGATCACAACAGAATACGAATATTAAATTATTTTAACAAA
>SLLW01000260.1 GCA_007133875.1 Balneolales bacterium
ATTTAACCAAAAGGTTTAACCATTAGGTTAAGCCATGATCCACAAAACCGGCAATCATGACCCAGGAAGAGAAACAAACCGAACAGATAATTATGGATGCCGCCCGCAAAGTGTTTCAGCAATCAGGATTGGGCGGAGCCCGCATGCAGCAGATCGCCGACGAGGCGGGTATAAATAAAGCACTACTGCACTATTATTTCCGCAACAAGAAAAAACTCTTTGAAGCCGTGTTCAAGGAGGATTTTAATCGGTATATGATTCCGCTTTCAGGAATTCTGCTCCGGGAAACCGGTCTTACTGTGGAAGAGCGGATCGTGACATTTGTACAATCATTCATCCGAACCCTGAATCAGCATCCCCACCTTCCACTGTTTGTTATGCATGAAATAGCCAGTAATCCGAACCGAATGCTGGGCCTGGTAAAAGGGGGGGATGTTTTTTCACAAGTTGGAGAAACTGGCAAACCCGAAGATTCCGAATCAAAAGTGTTCGTTTGGCAAATTCAGGAAGGTATTGATGAAGGGCGATATCACAGTGTAAACCCTGAACAATTTGTAATCAGTATTATCGGTATGTGTGTCTATCCGTTTGTTGCCCGGCCCATTATAAAATTCTGGCTGAAGAAGGAGGATGATCAGTTTAAAGACTTCATGGAGGATCGTCAACGAGAAGTCATCGATTACGCTTTTCGCATTTTGATTAAGGATTATCAACCCTACGCGGACAATCACCGTTAGTAAAATGGGGGAATTATGATACTACTTCTGTCAGGTTTATTACTTATCACCGAATCCCCGGACACACTAACTCTGGACCAGGCTTATATGTTGGCCCGGGATCGGTTTCCGCTTGAAAATGAAATTGCCCTGCGACAGGATATCCGCGACCTGGGAATTGACAACCTTACTGCCGGCTGGTATCCGGAGGTGTCCGTGTCTGGATCAGTACAGTATCAGTCTGATGTCACTGAAATCGAAATGGATCTGCCCGCCGCACCCAATGGAGTAGATTTCCCAACCCAGTCGAAAGACCGTTATCAGATTGCTCTCGATCTGGAGCAGCGGCTTTATGACGGCGGACGAACACGATCCCGCAAGGAACTGGAACACCGCCGATCGGAACGGGCGGTGCAGGAGGTACGGGTCCGGCAGCATGATCTGAAAAATCAGATTAATGAAGTCTGGTTTGCTGTCAACACACTGCGTAAACAGCAAGAAGAGTTTGGAATAAGTCTGGCTCATCTTGAAGAGCAACTGCAGGAAATGGAGTCGCAGGTCGGGCATGGAGCGCTACCGGCATCAGCACATGACGCCCTTCAAGTAGAAAAGCTCAGGTTGAAACAGCAGTGTCGTATACTCAGAGCAAGAGAGCGGTCGGCATTGAACGTTTTGTCTGAGCTTATAGATACGGACGTACCAGAGAATGTTATTCTGAAACTACCGGAAATTCCGGAGCAGCTTCCGGTACCGAGATATGATTCCCGCCCCGAAGCAGCTCTTTTTGAAGCGCATCGCAATGAACTGGAAGAAAAAGAAGCGATGGTGACCGCATCCTATCGCCCAGCAGTAGCAGCTTACGGTCAGGCAGCATACGGACGGCCCGGCCTCGATCTGTTCGAAGACCGGTTCCAACCCTGGTTTGTGGTTGGAGTCAGGGCGCGGTGGTCATTCTGGAACTGGCGGACCGATGAGCGGGAGCGCCAGATGTTACAACTGAACCGGCAAATCGTGGACAACGAAGAGGATATCTTCCGACGAAATGTAAATATGGTTCTTCAGGAACATATTGAGCAAATCACTGAACTGCAGGAGGTTATCCGGGAAGATGAGGAGATCCGGAAGCTGTATGAGCGTATTGTCTCCAATGCCGAGAGTCAATTGGAAAATGGTACAATCACTGCAAGTGAATACATCCGGGAGCTGTCACATAAACGTCACGCCGGTATCAGGCGGGAACAGCACCGGATTGAACTGGCGAAATACTGGCAAAACTACCTTATCACATCAGGAAATTAAAACCATGATGAAATATGCAATACCCATAATACTGAGTATCCTCATTGGAGGTTGTTCCGGTAATGATACCACCTCGGATGCTTTCGGCAATTTTGAGGCCACCGAAGTGATGGTATCGTCTGAGGCCGGCGGGCGTTTGTTATCGCTCAATGTCCGGGAAGGCTCCAGGCTGACCGGCGGGCAGGCGGTTGGCCTGGTAGATACCGTGTCGCTTCATCTGGAAGCCTTGCAGCTGCAAGCTCAAAAGGAGTCCGTGCTTTCCCGCATGGATGAAGTCCGGGCCGAAGCAGATGTACTTCGGCAACAGCAAAAAGTGGCTAACGTGGAGCTGGATCGTATTCAGCGCATGTTTGATGATGGATCAGCCACACGACGTCAGCTCGATGACGCCGGGGGCAAGGTGAGTGTGTTGGAGCGCCAGATTGCCGCTGCCGAAACGAAACAAAACAGTATCAGCAGCGAAGCCGGGGTGCTGGATGCGCAGCTGGAGCGACTGAGAGATCGCATTGCACGTGCGCAAATACACAATCCGCGTGATGGGACGGTATTAACCCGCTATGCTGAAGCCGGGGAGATGGTGTCACCGGGCAAACCGCTCTACAAACTGGCAGATATGGAAACCATGTTCCTTCGGGCATGGATCAGCGGATCGCAGTTGGCGGAAGTGGAAACCGGTCAGATGGTTGATGTACTTTTTGACGGGCCGGGCGGGAGTATTGAGCGCATGGAGGGTGAAATATCATGGATCGCATCGCGAGGCGAGTTCACACCCCGAACAATCGAGACCCGCGAAGAGCGTGTCAACACGGTATATGCCATAAAGGTACGTGTTCAAAACGATGGGCGGATTAAAATCG
>SLLW01000005.1 GCA_007133875.1 Balneolales bacterium
TGGAGGAATGGAGGAATGGAGGAATGGAGGAATGGAGGAATGGAGGAATGGAGGAATGGAGGAATGGAAAAGTGAAGTATGGCCGGTCGAACCGTTCTCATTCCAGCGGCAGCATCAGTTGATGTCCGTCACTCCCCTTCCCTTCTCTGATAAATCCCGAAACCGTAACCCCGATCAGACGTACTTTTCGTTTACCGGCCTCGGTTTCACGCAGCAGCCGAACCGCGAGTTCAGTAATATCACCCGCCTGCGAGACCGTATAGCCCGGTGAGAAACTTCGAGTGATACTATCAAAATTGTCATAGCGGACTTTGAGCGTGACGGTCCGCGCCTCCGCCTCTTCACGACTGAGCCTGTCGGCCACCTGATCACTGAGTTCACCGATAAAACCGGTAATCCACTCCAGCGAATCAACATCCTCCGGAAATGTTTTCTCTTTGCCGATGGATTTCGGGATGCGTTCTGTTTTTACCGGACGATCGTCTACCGCTCGTGCAATATGGTAGTAGAAGGATCCGACTTTCCCGAAGTGTTTGTTCAGATCCCACTCCGTCCACTCCCTCAACCCGGCACCATTCCGGATTCCCAGGCGGTGCATCTTCGATTCGGTCGCCTTGCCAATGCCATGAAATTTTCCAATCGGCAGGGTGGCTATGAAATCGAGGGCTTTTTCCGGTGAGATAAGTGCCAGGCCGTCCGGTTTTTTTAGATCCGAAGCGATTTTAGCCAGAAATTTATTGATTGAAATACCCGCTGAAGCGGTGAGCCCGGTCCGTTCATTCACTTTCTCCTTGATCTCTCTGGCGATAAGGGTCGCAGACGGGTTATTTACCTTATTTTCGGTAACATCCAGGTACGCCTCATCCAGCGACAGGGGTTCAACCAGATCGGTGTATTCGTGAAAAACATTTCGGATAGCCAGTGATTCCGCTTTGTAGACATCAAAGCGCGGCCGGACAAAAATTAGATCGGGGCACAATCGGGCCGCCCGGGCAGCCGGCATGGCCGAATGGATACCAAATTTCCGCGCTTCATAACTTGCAGCTGCCACCACACCGCGTCCCTCAGGTGACCCACCGACGACGACCGGTTTGTTGCGGTACTCCGGATGATCCCGCTGCTCGACCGACGCATAAAACGCATCCATATCAATATGTATAATTTTCCGCGCAGTCATGAAAAATGTGTATCTTAGGTGCTGTTTTTATGCAACACAAATTACACAAATAACAAATATATCATGGCTTCATTTGTTACGCTGGTCTTTATCGGAATTGCCATCGGGTGGATTTACAAGGGATTTGTTGGTGCAGCGGGCCCGGGCCAGGTTTACTGTATGATCTTTGCAACTATCGGCTCACTCTCAGGCGGACTGATTTTTGTATTTGCCGGTTTGGGGGGTGAGCTGATTTCCGGACTTCTTGCTGCTATCGTGGTTACACTGGCTTCGGACGTATTGAGCCGCGAGTTTGCACACGAATAGGTACAAATGATAAGATGCCCGGTATCCGTTTTACGATTGTGCCGCGTGCTGCGATGAAGGTTCCTGCTGATCGACCGCCCGCCCGTTTCCATAACGCAAACCGGACAAGTACCGGTCAATGGATCTTGATGCCAGTTTTCCGTCCGCTACTGCTTGTATGACCGTCGCGCCCCCGCGTGATATATCACCACCGGCGTAGATACCCTCGCGGGTGGTGGCACCATGTTCGTCAACGATAATCGTGCCCCAATCGGTGGTTTCAAGTCCGGGTGTCGTCTGCTGGATAATCGGGTTGGGGCTTTGTCCGATGGCAACCACCACAGAATCCGCTTCGATGGTGAAATTCGATCCCTCAATCGGAACCGGTCGCCGCCGTCCGTTCTCGTCAGGTTCACCCAACTCCATTTTCTGGCACTCAACAGACGAAACCCAACCGTTTTCATCCGCATGAAAGGCAACGGGGTTGGTCAGGAAGTGAAACTCAATACCCTCTTCTTCGGCATGATGCACCTCTTCGGCACGCGCCGGCATCTCATCACGGGTCCGGCGATAGAGCAGAATGGTCTCCTCCGGACCGATGCGTTTTGATGTTCGCACGGCATCCATGGCCACATCACCGCCTCCAATTACAACCACACGTTGGCCAATTTTAAGCGGTGTGTCATATTCCGGATATTTATAGGCTTTCATCAGGTTGACGCGGGTCAGGAGCTCGCTGGCCGAATAGACGCCGCTCAGATTTTCACCGGGGATGTTCATAAACCGGGGCGAACCGGCACCCGAGCCGATATAAATGGCCTGGTAATTCATTTCATCAAAAATCTCGTCGATCGTGAGGGTCCGGCCGATGATTACGTTGGTCTCGATTTTTACGCCGAGCGCCTTGACCCGGTCCACCTCCTCGTCTACAATTTTCTTGGGCAGGCGGAATTCGGGAATGCCGTACTTCAAAACGCCACCAGCCTCGTGCAACGCCTCAAAAATGGTCACCTCATATCCCATTTGTGCCAGCTCTGCGGCTACGGTGAGTCCGCCGGGGCCTGATCCGACCACAGCAACCCGTTGTCCCTTTGGTTCACCGACCGGTGGCGGGGTAAACATTCCGTTTTGGGCATCGTAATCAGCCAGAAACCGCTCCAGTTTTCCGATGGCCACCGGCTCATGTTTTTTACCGACGATACAGCCGCTTTCACAAAGTGCTTCCTGGGGACAAACCCGGCCGCAGATTGCAGGGAGGTAGTTGGATTCACGTATTTTACGAATCGCACCGTCGTAATCCTTCTGGTACAACAGCTGGATGAAACTCACAATGTCAATGTTCACCGGACATTGCTGCATGCATGTCGGATCGTTGCATTCCAGGCAGCGCTGCGCTTCTTCGTGAGCCA
>SLLW01000339.1 GCA_007133875.1 Balneolales bacterium
ACTGGGTCTGGTTCGAGCAGGAAGCCAAAGAGATCGGATCGGAAGAAGAAGATGGATATATTCTGCTCTTCGATCTGGCCGATGTGGATGACCTGGCGGATGTCCGGGCCATTGGTGTGAAGTTTGTTTCCGGAGAAGGATCATCCGACATGACCCACATCTACGTTGACAACGTGCGCACCCATCCGGCCGATACCGACGAGATGGAACTTCCGGATGCATCCGATATACTCTACTCTTTTGAGGGGGGTGATCTCCAGGGTTGGGGAACCGAAGGCGATAACGTTAGATCGGTAGGTACAACCGATAGCTGGAGCAGTCACGGGGACTACTCCCAATTCACCGATCTCTCATTTGATAACTTGGAGTATCATTTCCGGGTCAGCTATGGTGCAGAAAATCATGTTGACAAATATGCCAATTACACCCATCTCTCTGCTGTTGTTCGCCATGACGGCGAAGCTCCCAATTATGGAGACGGCGGTGTGAATGCCAATCTCTATATCATGACTGATGGATGGAGCTGGCAGGATGGAGGTGCAACGCTCAAAACAGTAACTTCGGCCGAAGAGGGTACGCTTCTGACGTTCGACCTCTCCGATGTACAGGATCTGGACGTGGTGTATGCCTTTGGAGTGAAATTTGAAGCTGGGCCAAATGCCGCAGGGCCATCCCGGTTCTTCCTGGATGAGGTTCGCGGATACTACGAGGCCGAAACCACTGGTGCTGATAATGAAGTCGCCGGTGAATTCCGCCTGCGCCAAAACTATCCAAACCCTTTCAACCCTACCACCATGATCTCGTTTGAAGTTCCCTCGGCGACCGAGGTAGCCCTGAATGTCTATGACATTCTTGGACAACGAGTCATGACCCTGGTCAATGAAGAGGTTTCCTCTGGTGTGCACCAGGTACAGTTTGACGGAAGTCAGCTTGCATCCGGTGTCTATATCTACCGGATCGAAGCAGGTGACTTTGTGAAAACACGCAAGATGATGCTTATCAAATAAGCACAGACGTTTAAGTTGCTACCGTTACAAAAAGAACCCGGCGTTCCGCGGAAGGATCGTCGGGTTCTTTCATAATTATCCGATAATATTCCCAATATTTTTAATTACTGCATGAGAACTGCCTATTTTTGTTTTTTGCTTTTGTTTGCCGGTATATTTAGCTCCGGCTGTCAATCAGAATCCGCCCGTAATTTCGATGATATCGACCGGAAAATCGATTCCGTAATGGCCGGAATGTCCGTAGCCGAAAAGGCCGGTCAGATGACCCAGATTAACCTCAACCTCATTCTTGAAGGGGATTATGATAATGTTGACGGTTCCATCGACCCGGAACGGCTCAGGCATGCCGTCAATGAATATCAGGTCGGATCTATCCTGAACAACATCAATATCCCATATAATGTGGAAACCTGGCATGAAATTATCACGACTATCCAGGATGCCGCTATGGAAAACCCAAGTCAGATTCCCGTAATCTACGGTATTGATGCCATCCACGGAACCAACTACACCGAGAATGCCACCCTCTTTCCCCACAATATTGGAATGGCAGCCACACGAAATCCCGAACTGGTGTATGAATCGTCCGTCATTACCGCTAAAGAGACCCGCGCATCAGGTATCCGCTGGAACTTCGACCCGGTACTCGATATCGGACGCAATCCGCTCTGGCCCCGGTTTGAGGAGACGTACGGGGAGGATCCGGTTATCATCGCCGAAATGAATTTACGGACCATCGCAGGGTACCAGGGCGACGACTTGTCCGATCCCACCTCCATTGCCGCCACTCTCAAGCATTTTTTGGGGTATTCCAACCCGAGAACCGGTCGGGACCGGACTCCGGCATGGATTCCTGAAATTGAATACCGCGAATATGAGCTGCCGGGATACCGGAAGGCGATCGAAGCAGGGGCTGCGTCGGTCATGATCAACTCCGGCGATGTTAACGGGGTTCCCGTACATGGTGATCCCTATTTGTTAACAGACGTACTCCGCAACGAACTCGGTTTTGATGGCGTCATTGTCAGCGATTGGGAGGATGTAAACCGAATCCATGAACGGCATAATGTGGCACCCTCTATCAAAGAGGCTGTGCGTCAGTCGGTTCTGGCAGGTATCGATATGAGTATGACTCCGCAGGATTTTCTGTTTGCTGATTATGTCATTGAATTGTATGAGGAAGATCCCGAAGTAGCCAGGAGAGTAGATGAGTCGGTCCGGCGCATCCTCCGTCTCAAGTTTGAGCTCGGCCTGTTCGATAATCCCTATCCTGAGGAGGGAGTAGTAGAGATGTTCGGACGGCCGGAATACGCTGAAACCGCCTTGGATGCCGCTCGGCAGTCGCTGACCCTGCTTCAGAATGAAGGGGATATCCTGCCGCTTACCGGCGATGAAACCATCCTTCTGGCAGGGCCCGGCGGTGATAATCTGCCGATGCTGCATGGCAGCTGGTCGTTTTCCTGGCAGGGAGATCAGCCTGAGCTCTATCCCGAAACAACCCGTACCATTCGTGAGGCACTTGAAGCACGAATCGGATCTGAAAATGTGATCACCCTCTCTGATCCGGATTATGAGGCATTTGCCAATTACGATACCGACCGAATGCAACAGATGGCCGGTCAGGCTGACCATATTGTGCTGGTACTCGGTGAAGACGCTTATGCCGAGTCACCGGGATCGATCCGCGATCTGAATATCGATCCACGTCAGACCGATCTTGCACTGGCCGCGGCAGCTACCGGCAAGCCGGTCACCGTGGTACTGGCCCAGGGCCGGCCCCGGATCATTCGGGAATTTGCCAGCGAAGTGGAAGCTATTTTGATGGCCTATCGTCCGGCAAGCCAGGGAGCCAACGCCATCGTGG
>SLLW01000184.1 GCA_007133875.1 Balneolales bacterium
CCTTCTGGCTGAACGGGAGCTTCTCGCCCGCCGCCGACAGGATCTGCGCCTTGATCAGGTCAACGCCGGTCACCTCCTCGGTGATCGGGTGTTCCACCTGGATCCGGGTGTTCATCTCCATAAAATAGAAGTTATGGTCTTTATCCAGCAGGAATTCGATGGTGCCGGCACCTTCGTAATGGATGGTTTCGGCAGCGGCAATGGCAGCCTGTCCCATTTTCTCACGGAGCTTGGGAGTCATCACCGGACAAGGCGATTCTTCAAGCATTTTCTGATGGCGTCGCTGCATGGAACAGTCCCGTTCACCAAGGTGGATCACCTGGCCGTGGCGGTCTCCGACGATTTGAATTTCGACGTGCCGCGGTTCGACAATAAACTTCTCAAGATATATTTCATCACTTCCAAAACAGGCTTGCGACTCGTTTCGGGCTGCTTTGAGTTGCTTTTCGATATCCTTTTCACTCTCGCAAATCCGCATTCCGCGCCCGCCGCCACCGGCAGAAGCCTTCATAATGACCGGGTATCCGATTTCAGCAGCCACTTTTTTGGCCTGGTCCGCATTGTGTATCACACCGGTACTGCCGGGAATCGTGGGGACACCGTATTTTTGCATGTTCTCCCGTGCCATGGACTTGTTTCCCATGGTGTTGATCATTTTGGGAGAAGGGCCTATGAATTTGATGTTGTGCTCATCGCAAATACGTGAGAATTCCGCATTTTCGGCAAGAAAACCGTATCCGGGATGGATGGCTTTGGCATCAGTAATTTCAGCAGCTGCGATAATTCTGGGAATTTTGAGATAGCTTTCCCGGGCTGGCGGCGGGCCGATACAGACTGCTTCATCTGCAAATTTCACATGCAGGCTTTTTTCATCGGCAGTTGAGTATACCGCAACGGTTTTGATCCCCATCTCCCGGCAGGTCCGGATTATTCTCAGGGCTATTTCGCCACGGTTGGCGATAAGAATTTTGTCAAACATAGTGATAATCAGGACGGATCTATAAGGAAGAGGGGCTGGTCATACTCGACCGGTTGTGCATCATCAACAAGTGCTTTTACCACTTTGCCGGCATACTCCGATTCAATTTCGTTCATGATCTTCATAGCCTCAATAATACAGAGCACATCCCCTTTGGCAACCGTATCGCCAATATTAATAAATGAGTCGGATTCCGGTGATGGTGACCGGTAGAATGTCCCGACAATCGGAGAGCGGACAGTAATCAGTTTGGCATCGGCACTACTCTCCCCACCGGCGCCCGGATTCGGAGACTGTGACGATGTTGCGGCCTCAGAAGGCGGTTGCGGCGCCTGTGGTGCAGGGCCTGCCGGAATGCGATATTCCGCACCTGCGGGATTACCCATGTAAACGGGTGAAGAATCGCCCCGGGTTATCGTGTCCGGTTGTTTTTTGACTTTGATTTTAAAATCCCCTTCCTCGATTTCGACTTCGTTAACATCACTGTCGGATATAAGATTGAGAAGATTCTTAATGGTTTTTAAATCCATAAAATTTGAATTATTAAAGTTTTACACGTTCCAGGTAGGTGCCTTCTTTTGAGTTTACCTTGACCAGGTCGCCCTGGTTGATAAACAACGGTACCAGAATGGATGCGCCTGAATCCAGTTTGGCTGACTTCGTACCACCTTGCGCCGTGTCGCCTTTAAGGCCCGGCTCGGTTTCGATGACTTCAAGAACCACCTGCTCAGGCAGTTCAACAAATAAAATTTCTTCATTTTCTGCATGTACGACTACCTGAACATCCTGATTTTCCTTCAGGAACTGGGCTCGTTCAATTTTTTCCACAGGAATGGGAATCTGTTCAAATGTTTCCTTGTGCATGAAATGATAGATGTCCCCTTCGCGATAGAGAAACTGATAGTTTTGGCGCTCTACCCGAACTGCTTCGACACTTTCACCGGCACGGAACGTTTTATCAAGGACTTTACCGTTTACGACACCTTTCAGTTTGGTGCGAACAAACGCGCCCCCTTTTCCGGGTTTGACGTGCAGAAATTCTGTAATGCTGTAGATATCCCCATTCAGCATTATGGTAAGGCCGTTGCGGAAATCTGATGTTGATACTTTGGGCATAAATCGTATTGTAAATAGGTTATGGTAAGAGCCAAAAATACCATTGTTAGCGTTTGAAGACAAATTACATTGATAAAAATGCCGGCATATTACAAGCTTCAAAACCGGAATGGACCGGTAGCCTGTGGGTTCGGGTCCGCAGATATTTCAGGAGACCATGTTGTAAAGCGTGGTAACCAGTACGAGCGCAATAAGTATCGGACACAAATATTTGATAAAAAAGGTCCAGATTCCGGCAAACCGCGTATTGTCAAGATCCTCAAAACCGTGACGAATTTCAGCAATGGCACGCTCAGTTGTCCAGAAATAGGCCAGAAACAGGCTGAGCATCAAACCGCCGAGCGGCAGGCCGACATTGTTGAAGATATTTGCAAGGATATCAATCAGGGCTGTATGGAACGAGATGATGACGGCAAAAGCCATGACCGTACCGCCGACCAAGAGGGCAGCTTTTTTACGGGAGACTTTATGTTCGTCAATGACATAGGAGACCGGAACTTCCAGCAGGGAGATCGTTGAGGTAAGAGCAGCCATACTGAGCAGAATGAAAAAGGAGACGCCAAAGATGAGCCCGAAAAATCCACCCATACTTTTAAACAGATTGGGCAGGACATCGAATACCAGCGTGGCACTTGAGAAGAGCCGGCCATCTTCGCCCATAATGGTAATGCCTGCGTGTTGGGCAACAAACATTGCGGGTATGATCAAAAGGCCTGCCAGAAAAGCGATACTCATATCAGCGACAGTGACATAGGCTGCTGATTC
>SLLW01000053.1 GCA_007133875.1 Balneolales bacterium
GTACGGTCATCATGATCGATATCACCGACCGGATGGAGTATGAAAAAAAGCTGAAAGAGAGTCTGGAGCGATATGACTATGCAGCGAAAGCTACCTCAGAAGTATTCTGGGACTGGAACCTGAAAAGTAACTCCGTTATCTGGGGCGATGGGTATGAAAACCTGTTTGGCCACAGAATGGAAGATATATCGGACAAATTCACCTTTTGGAAAAATCATATTCATCCTGATGACAGAGACTGGGTGATATTCAGTTTGAATGAAACCATCCATGGAGACGGCCGGAAATGGTCTGAACGGTACCGGTTTCTGAAAGCTGACGGGCAATATGCGCAGGTTGAAGACAATGGTTTTGTGATTCGGGATGAAAGCGACAGCCCTGTCCGGCTGATCGGAGCCATACGTGATGAAACCGAACAGCGTGAACTTGAGTCTCTGCTGGATCAAGTGCAAAAAATGGCACGTATCGGCGGGTGGGAACTGGATTTAATAAATGACTCCCTCTACTTCTCGCCCGTCACAAAAGAAATACATGAAGTTGGTACAGGATTTGAACCTGTTCTTGAAAATGCCATCATGTTTTATAAGGAGGGCAAGAGTCGGAACAGAATCAGAGAAGTCCTAAAAAATGCCATTGAAAAGGGTACTCCCTGGGACGAAGAGTTATCGATAGTAACTGCCAAAAATAATAAAAGATGGGTTAGAACCAAGGGACAGCCAGAAATCCGTGATGGAAAATGTGTTCGCATTTTTGGCATGATCCAGGATGTTCACGAGCGGAAAGTCGCCCAGCTGCAAATGCAGCAAGCTCATAATGAACGGCTCGATATTCTGGAACGGATTACCGAAGCGTTCTTTGCAATAAACAGGAACAGGCAGGTAACCTACTGGAATAAGCAGGCCGAAGATTTGATCGGCTTACGCCGGGACGATATCGTGGGTAAAAGCCTCTGGGAAATGTTCCCAGCTGCAGTGGATCTCACGTTTTATGATGTATATGAACAGTCATTCAAAGATCAGATTCCGTTCCGGTTTGAGGAGTTTTTCCCCCCGTTAAATCTTTGGCTTGAAGTACACGGGTATCCGTCCGAAGAGGGAATCAGTGTTTTCTTCCGGGATATCACCGGGAAAAAAGAATCGACACTTAAACTGGAGAAGCATAAAAAATTCATCGAAACCGCTCTGGACAATCTCCCGATAGGAGTTGCTATTAATACCATTGATGATGGTAAAACGACCCTGATAAACAGAAAATTCAGCGAAATATACGGTTGGCCGGAAGAGGAGTTGAAAGATATCAATGCCTTTTTTAAGCGGGTCTATCCCGATCCGGTTTTCCGTAAAGAGATTGTTGCAAGAATCAAGGAAGATATTGCTACGGGGGATCCGGGAAAAATGGTGTGGAACAACATTGAAATCACTACCCAAGCCGGGGATAAGCGGATCATAAATGCTAAAAACATCCCTTTGTTTGAACAAGGTTTGATGATCTCAACCGTGATGGATGTGACAGCAGAAAGAGAGAGTGAATCCGAGAGAGTACGGATTCTGGAAAGTATCTCAGATGCATTTTATGCGATCGATGCCAATTGGAAATTCACCTATTTCAATAAAAAAGCTGAAAAACTGCTTGAGATAGCGTCGAATGAGGTCATTGGTAACTCTTTATGGGATCTGTTTCCCGACACGAAAGGAACGTTGCTTGAAACGGTATATCAACGAGTGATAGATACAGACACATCCGAAACGTTTGAATTCTACTATCCCCCCCTGAAGACCTGGTTCAATATCACGCCATATCCCAACAACGGTGGGTTGTCGATCTTTTTCCGGGATGTTACCGAACAGAAAATACGGGATGCCGAACTCAGGAACTCCTTAAAGGAGAAAGAGACCCTGCTTGCGGAGATCCACCACCGGGTCAAGAACAATCTGGCAATCGTTTCCAGTTTGTTACAAATGCAGGCAATGAACAGCGATGATATAACGCTTTCATCCCAGCTCATTGACGGGGTCCTCCGAATTAAATCCATGGCCACCATTCATGAACAGCTTTACCAGTCCAACAGTTTTTCAAAACTGCCGTTTACAGACAGTATCAAAAGTCTCATTGAGAATATCATCGATACCCTGCAGACCGATACCCACTTCGAGCTGGAATTTGATTTTGATGACATTGAGTTAAATATCAATCAGGGTGTACCATGTTCGCTGCTCATCAATGAAGTAGTGGCAAATATTTTAAAACATGCCTATAAGGGAAGAGAAACGGGGAAAATTATTACACGGATTAAACAACAGGATGAGACGATAAAACTGGAGATTGAAGATGACGGCAACAAACTTCCGGACAATTTCATGAAAGAGGACTCACAATCCCTTGGACTACAGCTTGTTGAGTTGCTGACTTCGCAAATCCGCGGGGAACGGGAATATCTTTCCATCGAATCCGGCACACGGTTTACCCTCTCATTTGAGAAATCAAATAATAAGGGAACCGGTAGTTCCATCATTTGATTTTATCCGGCTACCACCTGCTCTGGAAAAAAGACGCGAAACGATGGATCACCAACAGTGCTTTTTTAATTCCCCGAACGGATGGATGCTGCAGTTCCAGCACTTCCTGACCGGCAAAGCGGTTGTCTTCGATGCACACAAGCGGGCTATTCGGGTGGGGTGGGCATTAAACATGGTTTTGCCTTTACTATTCAACGATTCAGGTCGATAAAAAGAGGATGCCGTTTCGGATCGCTCCTGCTTCAGGATGGGTTTGCAGCGGTCTGCCATTCCACACAACACTATTTTCCTCTTTTTTTCTAATTATAACCATGTAAAACATTTATGAAGGCAAACAAC